>NZ_FAOZ01000011.1 GCF_001536285.1 Parafrankia irregularis
GGTCACGTCCGGGGGCGTGGTGTACGGAGAGTGACTCCGCGTGATCCTGATGGAAGGTTATGCGGCGAGGGCTTCGGGCGTCACGCTGATCTCGGGTGTGTCGGATGGGTTGTTCGCGGCGTCGACTTTGGCGAGGACTTCCACACCGAAGTAGCGGTGGGTTTCGATCCACTCGTCGTGCTGTTCAGCGAGAACCGCGCCGACGAGACGTATGATGGCTCCGCGGTCGGGGAAGATGCCCACGACGTCGGTGCGTCGCCTGATTTCCTTGTTCAGGCGTTCCTGCGGGTTTGAGGACCAGATCTGCCGCCAGATCTCCCGTGGGTAGGCGGTGAACGCGAGCAGGTCTGCTTTCGCTTCGGAGAGATGTTCCGCGGCACGAGGAAGTTTTTCGGTGAGCCCGTCGACGACCCGGTCGAACTGGACGACGACCTCGTTCGCGTCGGCCTGATCGAAGATTGTTCTCACGACGGTGGCGACCCAGGGCTGCGACGATTTCGGTGTGAGGACGAGGAGGTCTCGCAGGTAGTGGGTACGGCATCTCTGCCACGAGGCGCCGGGCAGGGTCGCTCCGATCGCGTTGACCAGGCCGCGGTGGGCGTCGGAGGTCACCAGGCGCACCCCGGACAGGCCCCGGGCGACCAGGCCGCGGAAGAACGCCAGCCAGCCGGCGCCGTCCTCGCTGCTCACGACGTCCAGGCCGAGGATCTCCCGGTGCCCGTCGCCGTTGACCCCGACGGCGAGCAGACAGTGCACGTTGATCACACGGCCGCCCTCGCGGACCTTCATCGTCAACGCGTCCGCCTGCACGAACCGGTACGGACCGGCGTCCAACGGTCTCGACCGGAACGCCTCGACCTGGCCGTCGAGATGCTTCGCCAGCTCGGACACCTGTGACTTCGAGATGTGCGCCACCCCGAGCTGCTCGACGAGTTTGTCGACCCGGCGGGTGGACACCCCGAGCAGATACGACGTCGCGACGACCGAGATCAGTGCCTGTTCCGCCCGCCGGCGGCGTGTCAGCAGCCATTCCGGGAAGTACGACCCGGCCCGCAGCTTCGGAATCGCGAGATCAAGTGTTCCGGCCCGGGTATCCCACTCGCGCGGCCGGTAACCGTTACGGCGATTCGTGCGATCCGGTGATATCTCGCCGTATTCAGCGCCACAGGCACTGTCCGCCTCGGCGCTCATCAACGCCTCCGCGAACGCCTTCACCATCGAGCCCAGCAGATCAGGACTCGCCGCCAGCAGTTCCTTGCCGAGCCCTTCGGCATCGGTCACAGTCGGACGCACGGCCATCGCGTATCTCCTCATCGAGTCGCTTTCGCAGGTTTCTCGTGAGGATCACGCGGTGGTCGCTCTACGTCACGAACTGCCACGCCGGCGAGTCGCTAGACGATCACGATCCGTACACCACGTCCGTGGACTCCACTGGACGCGGCGACCCGGCAGACGCGGCGGACCCGCTCCGGGCCCTGGACAGCGACAGGCCGGCGCCGGTGAACCGAGGAAGTGCTGTCGTTTCACCGGCGCCGGCCCACCAGCGCTCTATCAGAGGTTTCGGTTCAGGAGCCGTCTAGAGGGTGCGCCGGTCCACGACCGGTACCTCGACGATGTACTGCTTTTCGAGCAGCTTCTCGATGCGCAGGTTTCCCCCCGTCTCGTCACAGGTGGTCGTCCCCTTGAATTCCGGGATGAGTATGCAGACCGTCTGGTACTGCAGGCCGTTCCCGGGCTGGTCGAACCATGGCCGGATTGGGCCGGAATAGACGTCGAACGGCTTCAGCACCTGGTAGACGTGGTAGTTGCACCCACCCGGGTTCGTGGTGTCGTCGAGGTTCGACGGCGGGAGCGATCGTGCGTCGTAGTCGGTTCCACGCGGGGAGAGGAAACTTCCGCCTGGCAGGCCGAAACGGTCGATCAACTGACCTGGAACCAGGGTGGTTGTAGTCCGGACCTGCGTTCCGTCGGGCCTGAGATAGTAACCATCCTTCGGCGGGTAGACCCAGAATCCATCAATTCCAGGGAAATAGGGCTTGGAGGGTAGCGACGGATCCCACCAGGTACCGAGGAACTGCCGGATCGAGTGTCCTCCGGTACGTTCGTAGTCGTCGAGTTCCTTCGCCACCGAGCCGACATACGGCAGTTTGGCCGGGCCGAGGCGGGGATCGTTCCGCAGATCGGCCTTCGAACACTGGTTGAAGGGCTTGGTCAGGGGCTCGGTGGCTGCATCTGCCACGCCCTGCGCCGAAGCGGCGAACAGCAGCCCGCCGGCGGCCAATGACATGAGCGTTCTGCGAAAGAACACCTGCTTCTCCCGTGGCTTCTGGAAATCAATATGCGGCCACGGAGAGTAGCCAGCGGATCTGGGCTTTCGCGG
Organism: Parafrankia irregularis; assembly: GCF_001536285.1. Taxonomy (NCBI): domain Bacteria; kingdom Bacillati; phylum Actinomycetota; class Actinomycetes; order Frankiales; family Frankiaceae; genus Parafrankia; species Parafrankia irregularis. The sequence goes on from NZ_FAOZ01000011.1 coordinate 2,381, forward strand.
ACACGGCCGGGTTGCGGTACTGCGCCGCGTGTCGCCTCTTATGGGCGCCGGATCGGGAACCGGATCTTCGGGCGGGTCGAAGGCGTGGTCAGAACTTGTACGGGGTTCGGATTCGGGCCTCCTTCAGCGCGGTTGCCCACCACCGCAGCTCGTCGAGCATCGTCCGGGCCGCCGTGTTGGCGCCTTCGGCGTCGCGCGGAGATCCGTCCGAGTCGAAGCGCTCCCAGGCCCCGTGGAAGCTGACCACATCTCGAATGGTGACCGCGTGCAGCTCCGCGAAAACCTGGCGCAGATGCTCCACGGCACGCAGGCCGCCGGACAGCCCGCCGTAGGAGACGAAGCCCACCGGCTTGGCCTGCCATTCGGTGTAGTGCAGGTCGAGGAGATTCTTCAGTGGAGCCGGGAAGCTGTGGTTGTACTCGGGGGTGATGACGACGTATGCATCCGCGGCGTCGAGCTGGCGGGTCACCGCCGTCAGCTCGTCGGTTTCCGCCCCGCGCGGGGAGCCCAGCCGTTCCGGCAGGCTGGTCTCACCCAGGTCGAGGACGGTTGTCGTCATCGATTCGTCGCCGGCGGTCTGACGCAGGAACCACTGCGCCACGACCGGGGCGAAACGCCCCACCCGGTTGCTTCCGATGATGACGGTCAGGTTTACCGGCTGTGCTGGCGCACTGGTCATGAGAATAATCCCCGCATCTCGCTGGCCCCGCATTCGTCGGGGTCTGCTCCGAAAACCTAGAACCTCAAGTCGAGTTGAGGTCAAGCTCCAGCACCCGGAAACCGCGGAAAGTGTTGTCCGGTTCCGTCCAGCGCGGGTGAAACTGCCAGAGGGCGGGATTCTGATGTACCCTGTCCCGCTTCCGCACCTTCACCGTGGCGCCGAGCCGGTCGCCGTGCCACAGCGGGACAGCCAGTACGGACCCATGAACAACGGCAGTAGCGCGACACCCACACACACACACGAGCACCAGCATCGCGCGGCGACCCGAAGCCGCGGCTGCTGCCGGGCAGGAGCTGAGGATCGTGGTCGTCACGGGCCCTGGGAGCCAGGGAGCCAGGGAGCCAGGGAGCCTGTAGCAGAGTCCTGAGGAGAGGCGGATCCGGACCACCAGCCTGGGCTTGGCGGAGTCGCGCTGATGGAACGCGCATTCCACCCACGGCCACCCATCGAGGATCTCGCACCGCCGCACAGCACCCGCGATTCACCGCAAGAGGGGCAAAAGGGGCGTAGGCGCGCCTGACGGCCCGCAAGAGTGAAGGATTTTGGTCGTTGGAACGACCAAAATCCTTCACTCTTGCGACTCACCAAACCGGGCTACCGGCGCCACCGGGGGTCCGGGGGGCCGGCCGCGTTCGTGGAGTGCGAACCGCCGCGCACCAACTACCGATCTTGTGCCGCTATGCCGTCCGTCGCCTGCTCACCATCGCCTGGACGTCGCCCCGCAACGGCTCTTGACCTCAACCTCGCTTCAGCCGACAGGCTGGCCGGCACCGGCATGGCGCGTCCTCGTGCCTGCGATGCCGGCCCGACTGAACGGCCCGACTGAACGGCCCGACTGAATCGGAAGGTGTTGGTAGGCGATGAAGGCTGCCGCGTTCGTTACTCCCGGTCCGCCCGAGGTGCTGCAGGTGATGGATCTGCCCAGACCAGAGCCAGGCGCCGGCGAGGTCCGGGTCCGGGTGCGGGCGGCCGGGGTCCAGCCCGTCGACCTGTCGGTCCGCCAGGGGCGGATGCCGATGGGTGTCGAGGCGACGCCGGGCCCGATGGTGCCCGGCAACGAGTTCGCCGGAGTCGTCGACGAGGTCGGGGCCGATGTCACGGACGTCGCCGTCGGCGCCGAGGTGCTCGGGTTCCGCGTCCTGGGCTGCTACGCGGAGCAGGTGGTCGTCCCGGCCAGCCAGATCGTCCGCAGGCCGGCGGCGCTGCCCTGGGAGATCGCGGGTGGGCTGTCCGGCGCCGGGCAGACCGCCCACACCGCGGTCGAGCTTCTCCGTGTCGCCGCCGGCGACACGGTCCTCATAAATGCCGCCGCCGGGGCGGTCGGCACGGTGGCGGTGCAGCTCGCCAGGCTCGCCGGCGCGACGGTGATCGGGACGGCCAGCCCGGCCAACCACGACTACCTGCGCGCCCTGGGGGCGATCCCGGTCGCCTACGGCGACGGTCTGGTCGAACGGGTCCGCGCGGTAGCGCCCGGCGGCGTCGACGCGAGCCTGGACGCGGCCGGTGCCGACGGACTGCGTGCCGCGGTGGAGCTCGTCGAGGACCGGGGCCGAATCGGGACGATCGTCGCCTTCGACCTCGTGCAGGAGCTGGGCGTGCGGTGGCTGGGCAGCCAGCGGTCAGCGGCCCGGCTCGCCGACCTGGTCGAGTTGTACGTCACGGGGCGGCTGCGGGTCGAGCTGCGCCGCGCCTATCCGCTGGAGCAGGCCGCGGACGCCCATCGCGAGGTCGCGACCGGGCACGGCCGGGGCAAGGTCGTGCTGACGCTGCCATCCTGAGCAGGCCCGAGCCGTCCTGAGCCTCCTGCGCCCTGCTGGTGGGCGGCGGACGCCGCTGCGCTGGTGGGCGGCGGACAAAAGCCTGCCGCCCCGGCGGACCTCGTTGTCCGGCCGGGGCGACAGGCTTCGTGCGGAGAACAGACTTTCAGAGAGAACGGCTGCTCAGACGGTGGCGGGAAGCTTCAGCGCCGTGGCGAGGTTGCCGCCCATGATCTTGGCCTTGTCCTCCCTGGACAGCCCCTCAAGATCGTCCATGTAGGAGAGCGGGTCGGACAGGCCCTCGGCGTGCGGGTAGTCGGAGCCGAACACAACCCGGTCGACGCCGACGAGGTCGATGAGGTACTTCGTGTTCTCCTCGAAGAACGGGTGGATCCAGATGTTGCGCTTGAGCACCTCGATCGGGTCCTCGTCGTAGAGCTTGGGGCTCTTGGCGTAGGACTCGCCGGCGGCCTCGATGAACGGGCGGACCCAGCCCGACCCGTTCTCGACCGGCAGGATCCGCAGCTGGGGGAAGCGGGTGAGCAGCCCGTGCCCGATCAGCGAGGTCACCGTGTCGAAGATGCCCCGGTGCTGCTTGTGCATGATGTCGGTGAAGGCGCTCGGCGTGGCGAACGGCAGGTGCTCACCGTCCTGCCGGCCCTCCCACATGTTGTAGTACCGGGTCAGGCCGTCATCGGACGAGTGCAGGCCGACGGTGATGTCCGCCTCGACGACCTTCTTCCAGAACGGGTCGAACTCCGGCAGCGCGAACGAGCGGAAGCCCTCGAAGCCGGGCACCGGCGCCGGACGGATCAGGATGATCTTGGCGCCCCGCTCGACGATCCACTCGAGCTCCTTGATCGCCTCGCTGACGATCGGCAGAGTGATCACGGGAGTCGCGAAGATGCGGTTCTCGTAGTTGAAGGTCCACTGCTCGTGCATCCACTGGTTCAGCGCGTGGACGACGATGTGGGTGGCCCGCGGGTCGTCCCGCAGCCGGTCCTCCAGCAGGCTCGCCAGCGTCGGCCACATGATGGCGCGGTCCAGGCCGAGCTCGTCCATCAGCTTGAGCCGGGGCTCCGGCGCGAAGAAGGCCTCGGGCGAGCGAATCGGCTTGCCCATGAGCTCCCGGGTCGACTTTCCCTCCGGGTTGCCGTTCTTGAAGTAGTCCTCCCAGGCACCCGGCCGCGCCACGACATTGAACGTCGGGTTGGGGATGTACTCGGAGATCACACCCCGAACCGCGATCTTGTCGCGCCCGTTCACCTGCACGTACTTGATCAGGCCTTCGTGTTCCTTCGGCAGGTACTTCGTGAAGGCGTCCACTGTCTCGTACATGTGGTTGTCCGCGTCGAAGACAGGGAAGTCGACGTCCGACCTGGGCATGACTACCTCCGTACGCCGGCTGACCGGCACCGGCTCGACGCCGTGAGGCAGTCACAGGACTCCCCCGGCGAGGCCTCCGTGGGATGGATGCGCCCACCCCAGAACATCATTCTCGATGTTGCCTCACGCTAACACTTATTGACTTCGACGTCAAAATCGCTTGACCTGGGGCAACGGGCGGCGGAGCGACCAGCGGCGAACGTCACCCTGGCCGATCGCAAGTGGCGTGGCGGCCAGCCGCAAGCGCCGTCTTGGCTGGCCGCAAGCGCCTCTCAGGCAGCCGCAGGAAAGGCCCAAGCGCCGGACCACACGCTGATTCCCGTCCAGCCCGGCACCCACCCCGCCAGACGGAGGCGTCATGTCCACGCTCACGCCCGACTACTCGTCCCACGACCTGCCCCACGTTCACGACGTGACCGAGGGCCTGGCCCCGGTACTGCCCCTGGCCGACCTCGCGGCCGTGGTCCGCGGGGAGGTCGCCCTGCCCGGCAGCGAGGCCTACATCCAGGCCGCCACGCCATGGAACGTCGCGGTCGTGTCCACGCCGGCGGCGGTCGTCATCGCCTCCGACGCGGCCGATGTGGTCGCCGCCGTGGTCTTCGCCAACACGCACGACCTGAACATCGAGGTGCGATCCACCGGACACGGCGCACTCGAGCTGCTCGACCGGAGCCGCCCCACGCTGCTCGTGCACACCGGCCGCCTGGTCGAGATCGTCATCAACCCGGTCACCCGACGGATCCGGGTCGGCGCCGGCGTGCGCTGGCAGCAGGTCCTCGACGCGGCCGCCGGGCACGGGTTCGGCGCGCTCGCCGGCTCCTCCCCGAACGTCGGCGTCGTCGGCTACCTCACCGGCGGCGGGCTCTCGCCGGTGGGCCGCAGCTTCGGCTTCGCCAACGATCTGGTGACCGCCTTCGACGTCGTCACCGGTGACGGTGAGCTGCGGCGGGCCACCGCGACGGAGAACTCCGCCCTGTTCTGGGCGCTGCGCGGCGGCAAGGGCGCGCTCGGCGTGGTCACCGCCGTCGAGTTCGAGCTGCTGGACGTCCCGCGGATCTACGGCGGCTGCCTCTACTTCGATGGTGCCGACGCCGAGCGGGTCGTCGAGGCGTGGCGGGCCTGGACGGCGTCGCTGCCGGAGCAGGCGTCCACATCGCTCGCGATCCTGCGCCTTCCGGCGATGCCGGCGGTGCCCCCGCCGCTGGCCGGCCGATGCACCGTCGCGGTCCGCTTCGCCTGGGTCGGTGACCCGGCCGAGGGCGCCCGGGTGGCCGAGGCCATCAGCACAGTCGCACCCGTGATCTTCGGTGGGCTTGACGTGCTCCCGTTCAACGCCCTGGGAATGATCCATTCCGACCCGGTCGACCCGATGCCGACCCACGAGCGTGGCGTGCTGTTGCGGGAGCTGCCGGAGCAGGCGGTGCAGACCCTGCTGGCGGTGGCTGGCCCGCAGGCCGAGTGCCCCCAGGTGATCGTGGAGCTGCGGCTGCTCGGCGGCGCGTTCGCGCGCCCGCCGCGGGAGCCGAGTGCCGTCTGCCACCGGGATGCCGCCTACTCGCTGCTGACCATCGGCATCGCCGCGCCGCCGATCATCGAGGCCACCGCGGGACACGCCGCCGCGGTCATCGCCGCTGTCGCCCCGTGGTCTGACGGTGGCTCGACGCCGAACTTCGGTGCCAGCTCGGACCCCGCGATCGTCGCCCGTCAGTACGACCCGGCGACGCTGGCCCGGCTCGCCACCCTCACCGCGAGCTACGACCCGCATGCGCGCATGGTCGCCTCCCACGCGGTCCGCGCCGCCGCGGGGCTGGTCCAGTCCTGAGCCCGACAGGCCCGCGGGCAGCCCTCAACCGACGGACCGGCGCACGGTCCTCAAGCCGACCGACCGGCGGGCAGTCCGGAAGCCGACCGGGCAACCGGCCGTCCTGAAGCCGACTGGCCGTTCCACCATGCGTGACCTGGGCCGACGGCATCATGAGATTCGTGCCGTCCTACCGCCTGTTCGGGCCGATCGAGGTCATCCGCGAGGGTGACCCGGTCTCGTTCGGCGGGCCCAAGCAGCGGGCGGTCCTCGCCGCGCTGTTGCTGAACGCCGGCCGGGTGGTCTCCGTGGACCGCCTGGCCGACGCGGCCTGGGGCGACGATCACCCGCCGAGCATGCTCGCGAGCCTGCAGGCCCACGTCTCGAACCTGCGGCGGCTGTTGCGGGACGACGAGCACGCCACCTCACCCATCGTGCGCCGCACACCCGGCTACCTGATGGACGTCCCCGCGGACGAGGTGGACCTGCGGCTGTTCGAGCGGGCCTGCGGCCAGGCGCAGGCCGCCGTCGACGCCGGCGACTGGCAGCGCGCGCTGGAGGCCGCCGACCGTGCCACCGCACTGCGCCGGGGTCCGCTTCTCGCCGAGTTCGCCGACGAGCCGTGGGTCCGGCGCTCGGCGGACACGGTCGCGGAGCGCTGGCAGCAGTGCGAGCAGAACGCGGTGGTGGCGCTGCTCGGCCTCGGCCGGGTGGCCGCGGCCGCGCCACGATCGCGCCAGCTGCTGCTCGACACCCCCGGTTCGGAGGGTGCCTGCCGGCTACACATGATCGCTCTCTACCGGGCCGGGCGGCCGGCGGAGGCCCTGGAGGCGTTCGGCGAGCACGCTCGCCGGCTGGACGAGGATCTCGGCCTGGATGTCAGCCCGGCCCTGCGCGACCTGCAGGGCGCCATTCTGCGCCAGGACCCCGCCCTCGATCTCTGGCCCGGCCAGGCACCGACCGCACCGGCCGCACTCATGACCACGATCGCGACCGCGCCGACCACGCCGACCGCGCCCGCGACCACGACGGCACGGACCGTGATCACACCGACCGCGCCAACACCAACATCAACACCAACCGCAGCGGCAACGGCAACCACCACCACGGCTTCCGGCGCGCGGGCGGACCTGGTCGGCCGGGAGCATGAGATCTCCGCCCTGGACTCCGCCCTCGGCGAGGCGGCGGCCGGGGACGGTCGCTGGATCGTCCTCACCGGGCCAACCGGCATCGGCAAGAGCCGCCTGGCGCACGAGGCCGCCGTGATCTGGCGGCGCGCCGGAGGACTTCCCGTGCGGACCGGATGCCCCGACGACGAGGCGCTTCCTCCGTGGTGGCCGGTCCGCCAGCTGCTGCGCGAGCTCGGCGCGGAGCCGGACGACGTGCTGACCCCGCCGAGCGGTGTCGACGCGGACGCCGCCCGCTTCGTCGTCTACGACCGGGTCATCGAAGCCCTGACGGCCGCGGCTCGGACCAGCCCGCTGCTGCTTGTCATCGAGGATGTCCACTGGGCGGACCCGGCGTCCCTGCGGCTGTTGGCCCATCTCGCCGACGCCGGCCCGCGCCCGGGGATCAGCGTGGTCGTCACGGCGCGGGACGTCGCCGGCAGGCCCCCACTCGACCGGCTGCTCGCCGCGGCGGCCCGCCGGCACGGCTCGCGCCGGCTCGCCGTCCCGCCGCTGACCAGGGCCGAGGTGGTGCAGCTCGCGTGCCGGGTCAGCGGCCAGCAGATCGGCGCCGCCGAGGCCACCGAGCTTGCCGAGCGGACCGGCGGAAACCCGTTCTTCGTCTGCGAATACGCCCGCCTGCCCGCGCGGGAGCGGGCCGAGGGCACGATTCCGCTCGCGGTGCGGTCGGTGCTCGGGCAGCGCCTCGCCGGCCTGGACCCGGCGGTGCTGCAGGTGCTGCGCGCCGCCGCGCTCATCGGCGACACACTGGACATCGGCCTGCTGCGAGCCGTCACCCGGCTGGACCCCGACGCGCTCGCCGACATGCTGGACGAGGCCTCGGACGAGCATGTGATCGTGCCGGCGGCCGGCACCGGCCGGTACATGTTCGCGCATGCGCTGCTGCGCGACGAGGTCGTCGCCGGGCTCTCCAGCCTGCGCCGCCAGCGGCTGCACCTGCGGATCGCCGAGGAGCTCGACCCGGCCGGGGGCGGTGAGACGCTCAGCCGCCGGGCCGCGCATCTCGTGGCCGCCTGGCCACTGGCCCAGGCCCCGGACGTCCTCGCCGCCTGCCGGGCCGCCGCGCTCGACGCGGAACGGCGCTGGCAGTCGGAGGCGGCCGCGCGCTGGTGGGGCCAGGCACTCGCCATCGTCGACCAGAGCCCGCGCGATCTCGACGTCGACCGGGACGAGTTGCTGGTCGCCCAGGTGCATGCGCTCGCGCGGCACGGTCGCGGCCAGACGCTGCTCGACCTGATCGACGCCGGCCTGCTCGACGCGGTGCGCCGCGGGCGGCTCGACTCCGCCGGCCGCCTGGCCAGCGCGCTGCTGCGGACCACCGGGTGCTGGCCCTGGCCGGCCTACGGCGACGACCCGGCGCCGCTGCTGGCCCGCCTGGCCGGCCTGGAGACGCTGGTCACCGCTGATCCGGCGGCACACATCCGCGTTCTGGCGGCCCTCGCGGTCGGTAGCACCTACGACCCGGACAGTTCCGTTCCCGACCGGCTCAGCCGCCGGGCGATCGAGCTCGCCGAGCGCCTCGGCGACGACGAGTGCCTCGCGGACGCCCTGCTCGGCCGTGCACTCGCCTTCTCCGGCATCGCCGAACGGGCCACCGAGTCCCTCGAGCTGCTCACCCGGCTGGCGAAGGTACCCCACTCATCCGCCCAGATCGACCAGGTCATCGCGCACGGGCTGGGCTGCCTCGCGAAGATCACGTTGGGTGACCCGTCGGCCGCCGAGCAGGCGCGGCTCGGCGCGGTCGGCAGCGACCTGCTCCGGCTCCCCGCCACCCGGGTGCAGTTCCGGTGGGCGCAGGGCTCCCTCGCGCTCTGGCATGACGACGATCTGGCCGCCGCGGAGCGGACCTACGACCAGGCGTTCGCGTTGCACCGGGAGACGGAGCTGTATCAGAGCGGCGCCTACGACTTCGCCCGGCTGACCCTGCGCTGGGAACAGGGCCGGCTGCACGAGCCGGATGACCGGGTCTCCGGCGCTCCGCTCCCGCCGTGGGCCGTCGCGGTCATCGCCGCCGCGCGGGACGACCCGGCTGCCGACGAGCTGCTCGCCGCGGCGGTCACCGAGACCGGGCCGGTGACCTGGACGACCCATGGACGCCTGACGCTGCTGGCCCACGCCATCGCCGACCGCGGGCTGCGCGAGCACGCCGAGACGCTGACCACGCGGTTGGCACCGATCGCCGGCAACATCGCCAACCTGGGCCAGTGCGGGATGGCCGGCCCGGTCGCACTGGGTCTGGCCCGGCTCGCCGAGCTCACCGGTGACATCCCGGCCGCCCGTGCACACCTGCGGACCGCACTGGAGGTCGCCACGCGATCGCGAGGGGTGGGCGCGGTGTTACGCACTCGGCTTGAAGCCGCCCAGCTCGCCCGCCGGTGCGGCGAACCCGTCGACGAGGCCGGCCTTCGGGACCTCGCCGAACAGGCCGCGCGGCGCGGCATGATCGGCGTCGCCCGCGACGCGCACGAGCTGGGACTGTCGCTTCAGGCGACCATCAAACGACCACGTCACTGATCTGCAGGACCGGGACGATCGTCGTGTAGTTCTTGACGTCGCCGGTGATCTGGGCCGTCGCCTCCGAGGCCAGCGCCGTGTCGAGCGCCTCACGGGAGGAGAACGTGATGTGGACGGCGGCGACATGGGGGCCGGAGCTTCCCCGGTCGACGCGGACATCCTCCGGCTTCCACAGTTTCTCGCACAGCGGGATGTGGACGTCGCGATAGTAGTCGTGGTCGAACGTCTCGTCGGCACCGGCCGGGTAGAAGACGCTCAGGCGGGCTTGTGGCATGGGGCCACCTCCTGGAGTTGTCGGGAATGCGAAATGTGCGTCGGCGGGCGGTCAGTTCAGTTTCTGGACGAGTTCGACGAGGTAGCCGGCCGGATCGGTGAAGAACGCGATGATCGTCGGCCAGCGGTCAAGCCGGGTCGGCTCCATGACTGCCTCGCCTCCAGCTGCCAGTGCGGTTCGGTAGAGCCCCTCGCAGTCGTCGGTGTTGAGATAGCGCTTCCAGAACCCGTTGCCGTGCTCGATCGGGACGCCGTCCTTCTGCTGGGCCAGCTGGATCAGCCCGCCGCGCCCCGGGGCCTCGACGATTGCTTCCAACGCCTCGGGAACGTCCGTCCGGCTGGTGCAGGTCAGTCCGAGCTTCTCATGGAAGGCGACCGCGGCGTCCAGATCGGGGACGTTGATGCAGTACTGGCCCAGCCAGGGTTCATCGGCCGGCGAGCCCTCGGGCCAGGGATGACGCTCGACGAACTCGACCAGACGACCATCCGGGTCGCGAACGAAGGCGATCGTCACCGGCCAACGCTCCGTCCGCTCCGGCTCGGTCACCACTTCGGCCCCCGCCGCCACCGCCCGTTTGAACGTCCCAGCGATGTCCGGAGTGTTGACGTACAGCTTCCACAGTGCCGTGCCGAGCGCGACCGGCCCCTGCTGCGCCTTCTGCTGGGCGATCTGGAAAAGCCCTCCGGTGGCCGGATTCTGCATGATCGCCTCGAAGGCGTCGGGAATCTCGGTGCGGCTGGTGTTACGCAGCCCGATCGCGCTCCACCAGGCGACGGACCTTTCCAGGTCCTCGACATTAAGGCAGTACTGGCCAACCCAGGTGCTCACGATTCCACCTTTCGAGTTCTCAAGGAAAAGGACAGCAAAACCACTGCGGGCGGCGAGGGCCGGGCACCGTCAACGGAGCCGGCGGTCGCCTTCGGGCCAGGAATAGAACTGCTGGCACCAGCGGCGCTGCTCGGTGACGGCCCGTTCGGAGGGGCGGAGCACCGGCGGATCCTTGAAGATCTTGTTTTCCCAGATCGGCAGGTCCTGGCTGACGCCGGCGGTGAAGCTGTCCGCCGCCGCTTCGGCGGCGTCCTCGCCGAGCGATCGCGGCGAGGTGAAGATCCATCGGACGTGCACGTTCTCCTCATCGATCGGGGTGGTCGAGGAGATGAACGTCGTGTAGCCCTTCACGCGCAGAACACCGAGGCCGAGTCCGAAGCCCTCGCGTACGAAGTTGCCATCCATCCCGACCGAGCGCTTGTAGTGCCCGTCGATGTGGAACTCCTCCTCCGGAACCGCCTGCATGCCGTGCACGTACAGGAAGTGCGGGGTGTCGACGTTGTTCTCGGCCATCTCCTGGCAGCAGGTCGCGACAGTGATGTCCTTGACGACGATCGGCAGCCAGTCCGGGTCGTGGATCTCCGGCACCTCGGGCACCTCGTAGAAGGGCTCCTTACCCTCCAGGTGGTGCCAGGCCCAGATCATCTTGTTGCGTTCGACCACCGGGTAGGAGCGCGCGGCGGCCGTCTTCGGGATGTAGGGGTTGTCGTCATAGGGCACCTCGACACACGCACCGCTCGCACCGTCGAATCGCCAGCCGTGGAACGGGCACTGCAGGCTGCCGTCGACGACCTTGCCGCCGACACCGAGGTGCGCGCCCAGATGCGGGCAGTAGGCGTCGAACAGATACGGCGTGCCGTCGGTGCCGCGGAAAAGCACCAGGTCCTTGCCGAAGTAGAACAGTGTCTTCGTCCGGCCCGGCTCGATCTCGTCGGCCCGGGCGACGACGAACCAGCCGTTGGGGACGGGGAACGGGAAACGCGGCCCGCGCTCCCGGCGAACCAGGGTGCGCCGGGACTGGTCATAAAGAGTGTCCGGCCGCAGCGGCATCGGTAGGCCGGTCAGGTCCGCCGCGGACGTCGTGAGCTCCGCGGAGAGCTCGTAGGTACCGGTCAGGCCGGATCGGTTGGCCCCGGCCTCGCTGGAGAGCGTCATGTACTGCCTCCCATGAGGTCACGCAAGGAGACTGGATGGGGTTTGGATAATGTATTCGATACTGGATCAAGAACGGTTCGTGATGCCGGCGCTCACGGCCGGGATTGCCGTCACGCACGCTCGCCGGGTGCGATCGACCGGCGGATTCTGGTCAGGTGCCGGGTAGCGGGTCGCCCATCCGGGCGAAACAGTCGGCGATGTTGCCGCCGAGGAAAGACCGGCGGGTCGCCTCATCCAGTTCGCCCAGGGCCGGGCCGTACAGGTCGATCGGGTCGGCGTTGCCCTCGCCGTGCGGGTAGTCCGACGAGAAGACGAGCATGCCGGGTAGCTGCGGCATCCAGCGGCCGAGTACATCACGGTCACCGACGCCGATGAGAGGCGAGGCGCGGACGTGGTGGCGGAGCATCTCGACGGGCGAGCGGTCGAACGGCCACCGGCCGGCGGAGCCGAGGCCCTCACACCGAGTGAGCAGGAACGGAAGCCAGCCGACCTGCAACTCCTCCGTCAGTATGGTGAGGTTCGGGTGGCGGCCGAGCGCCCCGCCGTACAGCATCGCGGTGATGAACAGCTCCGCGGCCTGGTGGTTCATGCAGTTGGCGTAGCGGAAGAACCCTCCGACACCGACACCGCTTTCCGTCCAGCCCGCGTTCCCCCACCCGGAGAAGGCGGTCGGGGCGTTGCCGATATGGAGAACGGCGATCATTCCGAGATCCGTCGCCGCTGACCAGACCCGGTCCCAGTCCGGATGGGCCGGCGACATCCCGTTCACCGGCTCGGCGCGTGCCCAGAACGCCCTGCTGCCCCGTGCGCGCATCCGGGCCAGCTCGACGACGGCACCGTCGAGGTCGTTCCAGTTCAGCATTGTTACCGGCATGAGCCGGTCGGTGTGGCCGGAGAGCCGGTCAGCGAGAAAGTCGTTGAGCAGGCGCACCAGCTGGGACCGGTCACCGTCCAGGTATCTGGGGAGGCTGGCGTAGACACCCGGGTTGACAAGCGCCGCGTCGATCCCAACCCGGTCCATCCAGGCGAGCCGTTCCGCGGCACTCGCGGACGGGAACTTCGGGTCGACCGACGCGGCCGGATCAACCGCTGCGGACGTATACGAACGGTTCGCTGGCGGACTGTACAGCAGAAGCGCCTCGTCACTCGGCCGCGAATCGGCCGAGTCGCCTCGCGCAGATCGTGGGTGAGCGCCTCGGCTACATACCGCCGCGCGGTCGGGAACTGGTCCGCATGGGCCCGTAAGGGATGGTCTTCGGCAGTGAAAGCAACTTCGAAATGGGTGTCAACATCCAGCACGAAGGTGTCACGACCAATGATTTTTCCGGTGGCCTTTACTTCGTCGACCGCAGTCATTCCATATGCCTCTTTCTTTTACCATGGACTCCGGGGCCACGAACCGATACCCAAAGGGGGAACGTCGGCGCGGCGGGATTACAAATCAATTCTCATCCAGATACGAACAGTCCTGCTGGATGACAGCGAAGGCCGCCCGCAGGTCTTCCACGGGAGAACGGTTGGCTCCCGCGGCCAGCCATCTGTCGGTGCCCAGCCGGAGGGCGCACAGCACGCTCCCGACCACGATGCGCGAGCGGAAGAGATCGACGTCCGGCGTGGCGAAACGCGGCGCGATCTCCCGCGCGATGGTGGTCTCCCAGTCCACATATCTGGCGCTGGCATGTGCCAGCACCGCAGGGAACTCCGCGCGCAGCTGGCCGTCGAGAACCGCGATGTCGCGCTGCGCCTCCCAGCCCTCCTGCGCCACCAGGAAGGCGTTACACAGCGCGGTGAAAGGCCCCTCCTCCGGCGGGCGCGCCCTGATCGCAGCCAGCGCGTTCTGAAGGTGCCCCTGGTGTGCGCCGGTGACGAAGCAGCTCTCCTTCGAGTCGAAATAGCGGAAGAAGGTCGACCGGCCGATCTCTGCCCGCGCGCAGATGTCCTCGACCCGGACCGCCGCGAGGCCGCGCTCCCTGACGAGGGCAACCGCCACCCGGGCGACGTGCTCGACGGAGCGTTCCTTCTTCAGGGCGCGCAGCGATTTCCTCGGCGCGAACGTCGTTCCCGGGGCCGCCGCCTCGGTCGTCACGCCCTGCCCGCTCGTCATGAGCCCCTGATCGCTGCCGCTCAGCGTGGCACCTCCACCCTCACGTCTCATGTGGGACTCTGTCTCACATGGGAATTCGTGTCAACTGGGTTGAGGTGCCAGCCGTCTGCCCGAGGGCAGCTCCAGGCGCGGGGAAAGCCGGGCATGCCAGCTACCTCGGCGACCGCCGACGAGACGGCGCGGGCGAGTTCGGTTAACTCGGCCAGGAAGTCAGCCCGGACGCCCCGCTGGCCGGGCGGGGGAGCACGGCCGGCCGGCCGATCCGCAGGTCACCACGAAATGCCGGCTCAAGCTGGGGCGATGTAAGCCGACCAGCGGCTGGCGGTGGTCAGGCTGAGCCGGTTTGGGCATAGCAGGCCAGGGCGAAAATGGTCGTACCGGTGAAGACGGGCAGCGGGACGGATGCGTGATCGGGCCGTACGCGAGCGGGCCGCGCACCCCGGGACACGAGTGCACGAAGCGACCCGGGGACACGAACACCCGAACACACGCTCAGTGGCTACGGCAGGCCGGACCAGGCTCCCGCTGCCCGTCAGGTCACTTCTTGAAGTTGGCGACGAATTCCGAGTCGGCGTCGATCTTTCCGACCTTGGCCGCGCCGCCCGGGTCGTCACCGATCGGCTCGTCACGCCCGGGCAGGGTCTCGGAGAAGAAGAGCTCCTCGCTCCTGATGAACTCCTGCTCCTCCTCGGGCACCATCTCGTCGAGCATTGCCGCTCCGACCGGACACCGCAGCGCGCACGCCCCACACTCGGTGCATTCGTCGGGGTTGATGTACATCTTGCGCCCGCCGGTGTAGATGCAGTCGGCGGGGCATCCGCCGTCGAGGCAGGCGCCATCCTTGACGTCGATGCACGCGGAGGTGATCACAAATGGCATGACAGAATCGTCTCCAATCAGCCGCACAATGCGTCGGCAAGCCGGGCCACGGCGGATCCGCGACCCACTGCCAACACACCTCGGCCGCCCCGACCGAAATGGGATCGACTCCGGCGAACCCGCATAGATTATTGGCGGGGGCTTGTCACACCGACGCTTCCCACGGTAAACGGCGGGTAACGAAGAAAAACGGCCGTGCCACTCAGATGATTTCCTTTTCCCGGACCACGGGAAATATGTTCGGATCTCGGCTCGGATAAAGTTATCCTCGCCTGAATCGGCTAGGCCGGGCGCGACAACCGGGAAGATCCGCCTGCGGCCACGGTACCCGAACGGCACTGGGAAGGCGGAGTGAATACGCCGACGGGTGCCGCATCGGGTGCCGCGACGGTGCCGACAGGCCCGCGGAACCGGCCCGTGCGACCCTCGCACCGTCCGGTACAAGGGTCGCCCCGGCTCAGGCGTGGCCCACGCTCCGGCTCAGGCGGCTGTGTCACCGACCTCGTCGAAGCCGACCGGCGCCAGGAGCCCGCCCCGCGCGACTACCAGCGCTCGTGGCGGATCACGACATCCAGCGGACGGCGGGCCGCCCATCCGTGCCGTTCCAGGTCGGGTGTGGTCTCCAGGTGGCTCACAGGACCGACGCACAGCCAGGCCACCGGGCGCACCCGCTCGGGTATGCCGAGCAGGTCGCGCACGAACTGCTCCCGATAGAACGAGACCCAGCCGACCCCGAGGCCCTCCGCGGTCGCGGCCAGCCACAGGTTCTCGATCGCCAGGCACACCGAGTACAGGCCGGCGTCCGCGATCGTGTTGCGGCCGAGTACCGCCGGTGCCCCGCGGTCCTGGTCATACGTCACGACCACGGAGAGGGTCGACTCCAGCACTCCGTCAATCTTGATCGGCGCGAACCGCTCCGCACGGTCGCCGGTGAGCGTCGCGGCGAAACACCCGCGCTCCTCGCTGACGTGCGCATGCATGGCAGACCTGGTCTCCTGGTCCTCGACCAGGATGAAATCCCACGGTTGGGTGAGCCCCACGCTGGGCGCGCTGTGCGCCGCGCCGAGGATGCGGTGCAGCGCGCCCGGCGGCATCGGCTCACCGGTGAACTGCCCGCGGACGTCCCGCCGCTGCCGGACGACCTCATAAAGGCCGGCCGCAACGGGCGGAACGGCGGGCGGGGTACGGGAAGGCCCCGGCCCATCCAGGGCCGGCGACGGATCCAGCGATGGATCCGTCGTCGGATCAGGCGTCGGATCCGACGGCTGATCGGACCACATCGAAAACGACGACATCACGACGGTTGCGCTCCACTCCGGCGAATCGGGTCAGGGATCCGCAGGTGTGATCAGTTCGCGACGAGCTCCACGATCGCGGCGTTGGCGGTGCCGCCACCCTCGCACATCGTCTGCAGGCCGTAGCGGATGCCGTTGTCCCGCATGTGGTGAGCGAGCCGCGTCATCAGGATCGCGCCCGAGCCGCCGAGCGGGTGCCCGACCGCGATGGCCCCGCCCAGCGGGTTGACCAGCTTCGGGTCGGCGCCGGTCTCGGCGAGCCAGGCGAGCGGAACCGAGGCGAAGGCCTCGTTGACCTCGAACGCGCCGATGTCGCCGATCGACAGGCCCGCGCGGGCGAGCACCTTCTCCGTCGCCGGGATCGGGCCGGTGAGCACCAGCAGCGGGTCGGAGCCGGCGACCGCGGCGCTGTGGTAGCGCACGATCGGCTTCAGGCCCAGCTCACGTGCCCGCTCGGGGGTCGTGACCAGGAGGGCCGCCGCGCCGTCGGAGATCTGCGAGGAGTTGCCCGCGTGGATCAGGCCGTCCTCACGCGCGACCGGCTTGAGCTTGGCGAGCTTCTCCGGGGTGGTGCCGCGGCGCAGCCCCTCGTCGACGGTGAACGGCCCGGACTCGGTGGGAACCGCGAACGTCTGCTGCTCGAAGGCGCCGGCATCGATCGCCGCGGCGGCCCGCTCGTGGCTCAGCGACGAGTACTCGTCCAGCTGCCAGCGGGTGAAGCCCCACTGCTCGGCGATCCGCTCGGCGCCGACGATCTGGTTGAAGTCCGAACCGTCGTACCGAGCCTTCGCCGCCGGCCCGTACGGCTCGCCCATCTGGCGGGACGCACCGAGCGGCACGCGGCTCATCGACTCGACACCGCCGGCCACGACCAGATCCTGCTGACCGGCCATGACGGCGAACACGGCCTGGTCGAGCGCCTGCTGGCTGGAGCCACAGGCCCGGTTCACCGTCACCGCGGGGACGGACTCGGGCCACCCGGCCGCAAGCACCGCGTACCGGCCGACGTTGCTGGACTGGTCACCCAGCTGGGTGACACACCCCCACTGGACGTCGTCGACGAGAACGGGGTCGATCCCGGTCCGGCTGATCAGCTCGTTGAGCACCATCGCCGCAAGATCCACCGGGTGCACGCCGGCCAGGGAACCGTTGCGCTTGCCAATCGGCGTACGCACCGCCTCGACGATCACTGCTTCCCGCACGGCCGTCCCTCATTTCTCGTCCCGGTGCGTCGGCGCGCCCGTGGCGATCGGCGCCGAGCCCGCGCCATGTCGAACGATCGGTTGATCGACTGATCGACTGATCGACTTGATCGTTCCGTCGTTCGATCGATGTGTCAGCTTGCCGGCCGATCGGCTTGTCGGCATTCTGCCCGTTCCACCTGTTCCGCCGGCATGCCAACGGTGCCACAGTTCGACGTCCGATGTCCCGGTTGCACGGCCCGTCCCGGCGCCCACGGTGACAAGAGGCACATCACGGCGCACCGCGGCGCCCGGGCTCCGGCCCGGTCTCGCTCGGGGTGCCGGCTCGCGCTCAGGTGTCGAGGCCGCCCCGCCGGATGAGCTGGCCGACGATGACGTTGCGCTGGATCTCGTTCGTTCCCTCGCCGACGATCATCAAAGGCGCGTCCCGGAAGTACCGCTCGACGTCGAACTCGGTCGAGTAGCCGTAGCCGCCGTGGATGCGCACCGCGTTCAGTGCCACCTCCATCGCGGTCTCGGACGCGAAGAGCTTGGCCATGCCGGCCTCCATGTCACAGCGTTCGCCGCTGTCATGGCGGCGGGCCGCGTACAGGAGCAGCTGACGGGCCGCGGTGATCTTCGTGCCCATGTCGGCGAGGTAGTTGCCGATCGACTGGTGCCGCCAGATCGGCTGGCCGAAGCTCTCCCGTTCCTGCGCGTATCGCAGCGCGTCGTCGAACGCGGCCCGCGCGACGCCGGTGGCCCGCGCGGCGACCTGGATTCGCCCGATCTCCAGCCCGGTCATCATCTGGGTGAACCCGTGCCCTTCGACACCGCCCAACAGGGCGGTGGCCGGCACCCGTGCGTCGTCGAAGACCAGCTCGCAGCTCTCGACGCCCTTGTAGCCCAGTTTGGGGAGGTCCCGCGACACCGTGTAGCCCTCCACCCGCTCGACCAGCAGGATGCTCATCCCGCGGTGCGTCGGGGTCGCGGCCGGATCCGTCCGGCACAGCAGTGCCACGAGGCCGGACCGGCGCGCGTTGGTGATCCAGGTCTTCGAGCCGTTGATCAGATAGCCGTCGCCGTCGGCCCGCGCGACGGTCCGCATCGCCTGCAGGTCGGAGCCACCGCCGGGCTCGGTGAGCGCCATGGTCGCCCGCAGCGCCCCGGTCGCCATCGACGGCAGGTAGCGCTCCTTCTGCTCGTCGGTGCCGAACGTCGAGATCAACTTGGCGACGACGCTGTGCCCGCCCATCGCCCCTGCCAGGCTCATCCAGCCGCGGGCGAGCTCCTCGGTGACCATCGCGTAGCAGGGTGTGGAGACCTTGCCGAAGCCGTACGGCTCGGGAACCGCCAAGCCGAACACCCCGAGCTCCTTCATCTGCTCGATGAGCCGCTCGGGGTAGGTGTTGGCGTGCTCCAGCTCCCGCACCACCGGCCGCACCTCGCGGTCGACGAAGTCACGAACGGTGGCGACGATCGCCTGCTCTTCGGACGACAGCTCCATCCAGCGAGTCTTTCGCACCATCGCGCCGCGCCGCGCCGCCACGCGACCGATGCGACAGATGTGCCGGTCCCGGGCCGACCGGACGTCGACACTGAGGCGGTGGCGCAGGAGCGGGTCGGGCAGGAGCCTGTGGAACAGGTCGATGAGCATGTCCGGGTCGCCCCGGCACCGGGCCTGCGTCCCTATGTGGCCTGGTACAGCGGCTACCGCCAGCGCGGGCTTCCCCCCGCGGTGCACCGCGGCCTGCCGTCGCCGGCCCTGACCCTGATCTTCACACTGGACGAGCCGCTGGTGCTGCTCGATCCGCCCGGTGCCGGCGCGCGGCGGCGCAGCTTCGACTCCCTGATCGCCGGGCTGCACACGGCGCCCGCGCTGATCACCCACCAGGGAGCCCAGTCCGGCGTCCAGCTCGCGCTGCGCCCCCTCGGCGCGCGGGCGCTGCTCGGGCTGCCCGCCGGCGAGCTGGCCGCGCTCGACCTTCCAGCTGATGCCGTTCTCGGCGGCGCCGGCCGCCGGATGTCGGATCGCCTGCGGGAGGCCCGCGGATGGCCCGGGCGGTTCGCCGTTCTCGACCAGGAGCTCACCGGCCTCGTGCGGGCCGACCGACCACGCGCCGGACGGTTCGGAGAGGTCGGACGGGTCGGGCAGATCGGGCGGGAGGCGCCTGCCGAGCTGCGCCACGCCTGGAACCTGCTTCGGCGGGGTCACGGCAATGTCCCGATCGCGGTGATCGCCGCCGAGGTCGGCTGGAGCACCCGGCATCTGAGCGACCGCTTCCGCGTCGAGCTCGGCCTCACCCCGAAGGCCGCCGCTCGGGTGATCAGGTTCGACCGGGCCAGGCGGCTGCTCGTCAGCCGGGACCGTCGCTGGCGGCTCGCGGATCTGGCCGCCGAGTGCGGCTATTTCGACCAGGCGCATCTCGCTCGTGACTTCCGTGCCCTCACCGGGTGCTCGCCGAGCGGATGGCTCGCCGCGGAGTTCCGAAACGTCCAAGCCGACGGCTACGGGTTCGACGAATCCTTGGACGGGCCCGGTCGGTCCAGTCCTGGGACCGGAACCGGGGCCGGGGCCGGGACCGGGACCGGCTGACCACCATCACCGCACGGAAGGACATCCCACGCACATGAGCGACACCCGCGACACCGCGCCGTCTCCCCAGGTCTGGCCCTGCCTGCGCGCCCGAGACGCCCGGGCACTGATCGACTTTCTAGCCGCGGCCTTCGGTTTCGAGGAGGTCGTCTGCTACGGCCCCGACGGTGCCGACGGCCGCGTCGACCACGCCGAGCTCGCCTGGCCGGAGGGTGGCGGGATCATGCTCGGCTCGATCCGCGACGACGCCGACACGTTCGCCCTGCCGCCGGGAGCGTTCGGCGCCTATGTGGTCACCTCGGATCCGGACGCCCTGTGTGAACGGGCCCGGGCCGCGGGTGCGCAGATCACCGCCGAGCCGCACGACACGGACTACGGGTCGCGCGACTTCGCCGCCCGCGATCCCGAAGGCAACCTGTGGTCCTTCGGGACCTACCGCGGCGCCGCCCGCAAGGCCTGACCGTCCCGCGCAGAGCCTGACGTCCCGCAGAGCCTGACCGTCCCGCGCCCTATTTCCAGAAGTCGCAGTGGTGCTCGGCCTCGTAGCCGGGGCGGGCCTCGATCGTGCCTGGTTCCAGCACCAGCCGGTCCGGGGTCGTCGCGGTTCGCGGCACCGGCCAGGCGGGCCAGGTCGGCAGCGTCCGGAGGGCGCCCTCCCCCTGGCCTCCGGACGAACCGGCCCGGGAGGCCACGTTCGGATCACCGGTGGCGGCGAAGCGCGTCCAGTAGGTGAGCATCGCCGCGGACAGCTCGCGCTCAGCCGCCGTCGTCATCGTCGACGTCGACGATGACGCACGGTCTGGGAACAGATAGGTCATCTCGCCGGAATGAGTGGCGCCGGTGCCGTTGTCACTCAGGAGCGGGGCGAGGCCGGGGACGTCGAACTCGTACAGGAACGCCCGGGAGCCCGACCCGACCAGCAGATCCGCCGTGCGGGCGGTCGGGCAGGCGAACGACCGGTCGGTCATCACCTGGGCCAGGCGCTCCCGGGCCGAAACGGCGCCGGCCGGGTAGGCCGCGAGCACGGCGTCCGCCCGGTCCGGCAGCTGCTGGCGGATGATCTCGGCGTACCGCTCGGCGGTGAGCTTCTGGCCCGGGTCGTAGCTGACCGTGAAGGCACGCCCCTCGTCCCGCACCGTCCCGAGCAGGACCGGTACCCGGGCCGCCGAGCCGGCCGCGAGTGCCTGCTCGGGCGGGTGGGGGAGTGTGCGGCTTCCGGTAACGGGTGCCCATCTCGGGTCGGTCAGGACGTCGGCCTGCCCACCGGCGGCCATCAGCCGGTCGACGGGGACGGCCCGCAGGCAGCTCAGGACGGTGGCGGCGTCGGTACAGCCCATCTGCGCGGCGAACTCCGCGCCGGTCCGCTCCGCGGTGGCCATGGTCGGCAGCGGCCACAGACAGGGTCCGCTCTGCAGCAGAGCGTGTTGGAACAGGCCGCGTGCGGACGGTGCGGCCAGCAGCGTGCAGGCGTTCACCGAACCCGCCGACTCTCCGAAGATCGTCACATTGCCCGGGTCACCGCCGAAGGCGGCGGCGTTGTCCCGGACCCAGCGCAGCGCGGCGATGAGGTCCGCCACGGCGTAGGAGCCCGCGTCACCGCCGGACTCGGTGTTCAACGCCGGCAGCGCGAGCTGCCCGAGCGCGCCGAGACGGTAGTTCACGCTGACGATCACCGCGGGGCCGGCCGCCGCGAGCGCCGAGGTGTCCAGTTGGTTCGCGGTGCCGGTCGTGAAGCCACCGCCATGGATCCACACGAGTACCGGGCGGCCCGCACCGGCCTCGGGGGTCCCGCTCGGGCCCGAGGTCCGCTGCGCTGCCTGCTGTGCCCGCGCAACGGCGCCGGGCGTGGTGGTCACGTTCACGAACAGGCAGTCCTCGGCGGCACCGCCGACGGCCAGCTCGCCGGACTGCGGGCAGGGATGGCCGCGCACCGACCCGTCCCGGGTGCCCTGCCAGGTCTGCGGCGCGGCGGGCGCGCGCCACCGCAGGTCTCCCACCGGCGCGGCCGCGTAGGGCAGGCCGAAGAAGGAGACGACGTCGCCGCCGTGGACTCCGCGCACCCGGCCGCCCGTGGTCGTGACGACGACCGGCGCGGAGCTCGAACCCGCACCGCCGCGTTCCGTTCCCGGCACGGTGTGCTCCTGGGAACCGTCACCGCAGGCTGGGCAGAGCAGCGCGACGAACGCGAACAGCACCAGGAGCAGTAGCGAGCGCGGCAGGTGCGGCCGGCGTGGCAGGGGCGGCAGGGGCGGCCAGCCGGTGCGGACCGGCCGCGACCGCCGGCGCACCTGGTCCGGCGCGCACGACGCGTTCGATCCCCCCGTCATGACGGACAGCCTCACCGGCGCAGACGTCGAACGCAAGATCACCAACGTGCGACACGGTATATGCGGCTTTGTCCGCCGAGAAACGTACGAAACCGACGGATGACAGGGCTGCCATCCGTCGGTTTCGACAATGCGAATCGCCACCGCCCTCCCGGAGCGGTGGAGAATTCACCGTTATGGGACGTCCGCTCAGGTGGCGGGTCCGGTCCTGTGTTCGAGAGCTCGACCGGGCGACCACCGAACGCCTGGATCTACCAGGACGCCTCCATCAGCGCCGGCATCGTGGCGCGCTCAGATGTCACTTCCGATGCTCGGAACTCCCTTCAGCAGGGCGCGCACCTCCGCCTCGCGGTACCGGCGGTGACCGCCCAGAGTCCGGATCGAGGTCAGCTTTCCGGCCTTCGCCCACCTGGTCACGGTCTTCGGGTCCACCCGAAACATCGTGGCTACCTCGGCGGGTGTCAGCAGCGGCTCGGCATCCGGCGTTCTCGTCGTCATTGCGTTGGCCTCCCGTCACAGAGCGTCGCTCCGTCCCATACAGATCGTGCATCCTTCGGGGGCATTTCGGACATGGCACGTCAGGACCATCTGCTGACTAGTCACAGCTCGTCCGAAGCGGAGGGCAACGCTGCGCTAACAGGAGGCTCCGATCAACTGGCGGATTCCCGTGACTGCAGGGGTCTCCACCTGATCAGCACGCGTTCGTACGCCTCGACCGCAAGGTCTGTTCGCCCTCGGCGTAACGCGCTGACCGCCTCAACGAGGTCCTCGACCGAGCTGTCGCTCCTGAGCATGTCATCGTCCAGCAGGTCAACTAGTCCGTCGTAGTCCAGTTCGACCCTGCTCTGTGGATGGAAGGACCCCAGCCAACGGGCCAGCTCGGCGACGCCCTCGATCGCGGGTGCGTTCGCGTTGTCCGAGCGGAGCGTCTCCATCGCCTCCACCGCGCGACCGACCCGCCGGCGGGCGAGGCTCATCGTGGTCCGGTAGACCATCGAACGATCCGACCGGTCACCGGTGATCAGCGAACGCTCGGTCGGGTCGAACAGCACGAACCAGGTCGGCGGGACCATCCAGGTGCAGCTCTGCACATGGAGCTTGATCTCGGGGCGGCGGGCCTTCCACCGGTCGAGCTCGGTCTCGGCCGGATCGACCAGCCGCCGCGGCAGGAACGCCTCGGCGACCCGTTCCGGCATCAGGCCGCGGAACTCCTTCGCGGCCTGCCACACCCGAAGCTGGGTCGACCACGGGCACACGAACATCAGCCCGTCCACCCACTGGATGAACGCGGACTCGTCGGCGACGTCCAGCGACGGCCGCACGGTCGCGACCAGCGCCACCACCCGTTCGCGCCGGGCGCCGGCCCGTGAGGAGGGAGGACCGGAGGCGGAGGCGGCATAGCGCTGCCACCGGACCCGGTCCGGCGGCGGGAATGCCGCCAGCGGCTCGTAGATCCGCAGGTACGCGGCGGGCGAGACGACAGGCACCCTAGATCCCGGTGCCCGAGGAGGCGGCTACCGGCATGGCGGCTACCCGGCCGGGTGCGGACATGCCCCTGGATGCTGGCATGCCTCCGATCCTGACACGGACCGCGGCGGTCACGGGCCCGACGGCGATGAGAGGTCCGGCATCTCTGTCGCCGCGCTGCCACTGCTGTCGAGCAGGACCCGAGGGCCGCGGTCGCGGGGGAGCCGGTCGCGGAACCCCGAACGTCAGGCTTCCGCCGATGCCCCTGCTTCTGCGCAAGGAGTGAGGATTTCGGCTGCTACAACAACCAAGATCTTCACTCCTTGCGCATCACCAAGTGGCCACCCGTCCCGCTTGCGGCTATTTGGTGTGAATTGCTGGCGGACGGTGCGGCGGCGGGCTGCGTCGTAGTGTTCGCCGAGAGCGGCCGGTAGGGGTCCGCGGCCCTCGGACACATCCCGGGCGGCCTGTGGGCCCCGGCCCAGTCGGGGCGCCGGCCCGTGGAGCGTCCGGACCAGGAGGGCTCAGGCATGTCACCAGATCCGCGCGGGCTGGACGTCGGCACGTCCACCGTCTCCTCGTCGGTGTTCGACGTCGCGGCCGAGCACGAGCAGGTGGTGTTCTGCTCCGACCAGGCCAGCGGCCTGCGCGCGATCATCGCCGTCTACTCGACCGCGCTCGGCCCGGCGCTGGGCGGCACCCGGTTCCACGCCTACCCGGACGAGGCGTCCGCGCTCACCGACGCGCTCGCGCTCTCCCGCGCGATGGCCTACAAGGCCGCCTGCGCGGGCCTGGACCTCGGCGGCGGCAAGGCGGTCATCCTCGGCGACCCGACCCGGGACAAGACCGAGGCGCTGCTGCGTGCCTACGGGCGCTTCGTCGCCTCCCTCGGCGGACGTTACATCACCGCCTGTGACGTCGGTACCTACGTCGAGGACATGGACGTGGTGGCGCGGGAGACCCGCTGGGTCACCGGTCGATCCCCCGTCCACGGCGGCTCGGGCGACTCGGGGGTCCTGACCGCCTACGGCGTCTTCGAGGGCATGCGTGCCTGCGCCCGGCACAGATGGGGGACGCCGTCACTGGCCGGCCGCCGCGTCGCCGTCAGCGGAGTCGGCAAGGTCGGCCAGCGCCTCGTGGAGCACCTGTTGGCCGACGGCGCGACCGTTCTGGTCAGTGACATCGATCCGGCCGCCGTGCGGCGCGTACAGGAGCGCCACGACGACGTGCTGCCGGTGGCCGACCCCGACGAGCTGATCCGGATGGAGGTCGACGTGTACGCGCCCTGCGCGCTGGGCGGCGTCATCACGACTCCCCTGGTGCCCCAGCTGCAGACGGAGATCATCTGCGGCGGCGCCAACAACCAGCTCGCGGACGCGGGCGTCGACAAGGTCCTCGCCGACGCGGGCGTGCTCTACGCGCCCGACTTCGTGGTCAACGCCGGCGGCCTGATCCAGGTCGCCGACGAGATCGAGGGGTACTCCCCCGAACGGGCCAGGGCCAGGGCCGCGCGGATCTTCGACACGACCAGCGACGTCCTCGACCTCGCCGCGGCCGAGGCGGTCACCCCGGCCGTTGCCGCGGGGCGGTTCGCGCAGCGGCGGATGGCCGACATCGGCCGGCTGCGCGGCATCCTGCTCCCCGACCCGCGCGCCTGAGCAGCGGCCCACGTGCTCCGAACGTCCGGCGGCGTCCGACGCCAGCACCGTGGTGCGCGCCACGCCGAAGCGTTCTGCGCCCGCCGGTCATGGCTGCACCTGTCACCGAACACGCCACCACGGGCGGGAAATCGTGATGATGACCACATCCAACAGGCCTCCTACCAGCACCGCAGCGGGCCCGCGTGCCCGCTGTCAGGGAGGTCCGGGGACCGCCGGAGGGGCGCCGATGATCTCCCGGATGCTGTCCGTCGACAGGTAACTGTCGGGTTGGCGTGCCGAGTAGGCTGCGATCCCTGTAGTCTCGGGAAGCACGAGACAGTGAGAGCACCGGGGCGGGTCCCCGTCGTCATGTTCGAGGGGGTCGAGCCATGGGGCGCGGCCGAGCGAAGGCCAAGCAGACGAAAGTCGCCCGCGAGCTCAAGTACAACTCGCCCACAATGGATCTCGACCGATTGAAGGCGGATCTGGGCGCGGGTACCTCGCGGGAGACCGAGAGCGACGAACCGTACTCGGATGACGACTACGGTTACGACTCTTACCTGGACGATGAGGACGAGCGCTAGCAGCGCTCGTCCCCCTGACTCCGGGGCCGCCCCTGCCGATGCCGCTCGTCCAGGAAGCTCTGGAAGAGCAGAGCATGGCCACCTGGCCTCAGGTAGCCATGGGCATCGGCATCAGATCGTGTCCGGTACGCCCGCCTTGCGCGGGCACACCGGGCGCCGAGCTGAGGTTGGGCAGAGCCGCCGGTGCCGCGCGCTTCGGCGTCGTCTTCCAGGTTCCCGAAGGGCAGCGTCATCCCGGCCAGGGAGGATCGCCACGGCGATGCTCCGCGGCCGTCCATGACCGGCGACCGTCCATGACCGCGGGTCACGGGTACCGGTTCAGGCCCGTCCACGCGCGTCGACCAGCCAGGCAGCTCGCAACGAGGCAGCAGCTTGTGACATCAGAACTTGTGACCAGCCCGCCGATGGCAGGGCGGCTGGTGGCAGGCCTGCCCCGGTCGCACGGCACCCGGGGCACCGGCGCCGGGCCACCTGTCAGTGCCAGGTCTCCCAGCCGCGGCGCCCCGGCACCACCACCGCCTGCGTCAGCGATGCGCGCCGACGAGGCGGGCCACGCCGGCGTCCTGCTCTCCCCCTTCGGGCAGCGCCTCGATCTGCCCGGCGATCCAGGCGGGGACGCCACGCTCCTCCAGCGTCCGCACCACCGTCTCCGCATCCGCGGCGGCAACGATCGCAACCATGCCGACGCCCTGGTTGAACGTGGCCTCCATGTCGGCTTCGCCGACGCCCCCGCGCTCGGCGAGGATGCCGAACAGAGCCGGCGGAGCCCAGGTGGACCGTTCCACCGTGGCCACCGCTCCGGCCGGGATGACCCTGGCCAGGTTCGCCGCGAGGCCACCGCCGGTGATGTGGGCGAAGGCATGGACCTCGGCCGCCTCGATCACGGCGAGACAGTCCCGGGCATAGATGCGGGTCGGGGTCAGCAGCGCCTGCCCGAGAGTGGTGCCCAGCACCTGCTCGTACCCGGCCAGAGCCGCCCTCCCCGCTTCGGAGACGCCTGCGGGCTGGTCAGGAACGGCCGGACCGAACAGGATGTGCCGTACCAGCGAGAAGCCGTTGGAGTGGAGACCGGATGACGCCATCGCGACCACCACGTCCCCCGGCCGGACCAGCTCCGGCCCGAGCACGGCGTCGGCCTCGACTACCCCGACCCCCGTCGCGGCCAGGTCGTAGTCGTCGATTCCCATGAGCCCGGGGTGCTCGGCGGTCTCCCCGCCGACGAGCGCACACCCCGCCTGCTCGCAGCCGGTGGCGATACCGGAGACGATCGAGGCGATCCGCCCCGGCTCAAGGGAGCCGCAGGCGATGTAGTCCAGCAGGAACAGCGGCTCCGCGCCGCAGACGACGAGATCGTCGACCACCATCGCGACCAGGTCGATGCCCACCGTGTCGTGGACGTCCAGCGCCCTGGCGACCGCGATCTTCGTCCCGACCCCGTCCGTCGACGACGCCAGCAGCGGGCGGCGATAGCGGGCCACGTCCAGCGCGAACAGGCCGGCGAACCCGCCGAGCGAGCCGACCACCTCGGGTCGGGTGGCCCGGGCGACGTGCTGGCGCATGAGCGCGACGGCCCGGTCGCCGGCCTCGACATCGACTCCGGCGTCCCGGTACGAGACCGAACGCCCGTTCGGCGGGCCTGCGCCGTTCGTCAAAGCGAACCTCCAGTGGTTCGGGTCGGCACGAGCGGAGCGGCGGCGATATCGGCCCCGAGGTCGGCCTCAAGGTCGGCTTCGAGGTCGGCGTCGTGGTTGTCCGGCGACGGGTCGGCGCCGTTCATCCCCAGCGTCACCCGGGCCTGTATCGCCTGGGCGATGACCTCTTCCGTGGTCTGCGGGCCGAACGACTCCAGGCGGTACTTGCCCAGCTTGTCGGTGTCTGCCAGCGGTACCGGATAGATCCCGTCGAAGCAGGCCCGGCACAACGAGTCAGCGGGCTGCTCGGCGGCCTCGATCAGCTCGTCGAGGGAGACGTACGCCAACGAGTCGGCACCGAGCGACTGCCTGATCTCCTCGACACCGCTGCCACTGGCGATCAGCTCGGAACGGGTGGCGAAGTCGATGCCGTAGAAGCAGGGCCACCGCACCGGCGGCGAGGAGATGCGCACGTGCACCTCGGTCGCTCCGGCCTCGCGCAGCATCCGGATCAGGGCCCGCTGCGTGTTGCCGCGGACGATCGAGTCGTCCACGACGACCAGGCGGCGCCCCTCGATGACGTCCCGCAGCGGGTTCAGCTTGAGCCGGATGCCCCGCTGCCGGATGGTCTGCGACGGCTGGATGAACGTCCGGCCGACGTAGGAGTTCTTGACCAGGCCCTCGCCGAACGGGATGCCGGAGGCCTCGGCGAAACCGACCGCGGCCGGCACGCCGGACTGCGGCACCGGGATCACCAGGTCCGCCTCGGCGGGAGCCTCCAGCGCCAGCCGCCGCCCCACCTCGACCCGGGTGGCGTGCACCGACCGGCCGCCGATCGTCGTGTCGGGCCGGGCGAGGTACACGTACTCGAACAGGCACACATGCCGGTCCGCCTCGGCGAACCGCAGCGAGCGCGGGCCGTCCGCGTCGATGACGAGCAGCTCCCCCGGCTCGATCTCGCGGACGAAGGTGGCGCCCACGATGTCGAGGGCCGCGGTTTCGCTCGCGACGATCCACGCGCCGTCCGGGCGGCCGTCGAGCTGCCCCAGCACCAGCGGATGGATGCCGTGGGGGTCACGGGCGGCATACAGCGTCGACGCGTCCGAGAACGCGAGGGAGAACGCGCCCTTCAGCTGCGGCAGGACGTCCATCGCGGCCTCGGCGAGGGTCGGCCCCGGGTGGGCCGCGAGCATCGCGGTGATCAGGTCGGAGTCGGTGGTGGCCCCGAGGCCGCGCTCCCGTTCCCCAAGCACCGAGGCGAGCTCGACGATATTCGTCAGATTGCCGTTGTGACCGAGCGCGATCGGCCCGCCAAACGTGGCCGTCCGGTACGACGGCTGGGCGTTTTCCCAGGTGGACGAGCCGGTTGTGGAATACCGCGTGTGACCGACGGCGACATGCCCGGAAAGGCTCGACAGCGTGATCTCGTCGAAGACCTGGGCGACCAGGCCCAGCTCCTTGAAGACCACCACGGTGCGACCGTCACCGACCGCAATCCCGGCAGCTTCCTGACCTCGGTGCTGTAGCGCGTAGAGGCCGTAATAGGTGAGGTTCGCCACGTCCTCGCCGGGCGCCCAGACGCCGAACACCCCGCAGGCGTCCCGAGGGCCCGGATCGTCGTCGAGGAACTCACTCCCAGCCAGATCACTCCCAGCCAGATCGCCGCGAGCGGACCCGTCACGGCCGGGGCCGTTGTGGTGTTCCGGTGGACGAGCGGAGGTCGACTCCCGGCTGTTCGCGGAGTCGTCGCTGCCTGCGACGTGTGGCACCAGGTCTCCTAGAGAGGTCAGGGTGACCGAGATGTCGGGAGAAACGGATCGGGTTCAGGGTGGATATGGCAATTCCCGGGACGCACATGACAACGCTCACATCAACGGACAGCCACGAGAAGCACCTCGGACCACCCGACGTTCACGCCCGGCCTCGACTCCCCACATAACCACGCTAGCAGCGGCGACGCCGATCAGCCGGCCGAGCCGGATCTCACCACCCCAGCGCCAGTGAAATCACAGCGGAAACACCACAAACACCGCATCAGACGCCTTCGGGGCGCTATATCACGCAGCACGGGCCGACCGGCGCCACAAGCCGTGAATCGCGGGGTAGCGGTGGGAAGCAGGCCGCGCCGGCGACCACGCCCGCACTCACCGCCAGCTGGGCAGCGGTAGCAGAGAGCGGAGATCGGCCCGTTCACCGCTTGCCCGGACCCGGCCGTCCGCCACCGCCGTCTCCCAGTCGAGCCGGCCCGTCGCGACCATGACGAAGGCCACCGGCTCTGCCTCGACGACGTTCGGTGGCGTGCCGCGGGTGTGCCGGGGGCCTTCGACGATCTGCACCGCGGCGAAGGGCGGCACCCGCAGCTCCACCGAACGCCCGGGGGCACGCTCGGTGAGACTGGCCGTGAACAGCCGCACGGTCACCCTGAGCGCGGAACGCACCGGTGGGACACCGAGATCCAGGCCGTGCAGGACCGCCTCGGCGACGGCATCGGTCAGGAACGGGATCAGGTCCACCCGCCCGCCCGGGGTGAGAACGCCGCGGCTCACAAGCTGATCCGGGGCGTCGGGCTGATCCAGGCGCAACGCGGCCAGATCAGCGGTGGCGGCCGACACAGCGGCCCGCACCATCGCCTGCGGCCGGCTCTGGCCCGAAGCGGGCGGCGCGGGCTCGGAGGCCAGGGCGGTGTACAGAGCGAGCGCACTTCGAGCGGCCCGGCCCACCAGGTCGCCGACGGTCAGGCCGGGCCGGGCCGACGGCGTGGCGAGCTCCAGGTCGGAAAGGCGCTCGACGTGCTCGGCGAGCAGCTCCCACTGCTCGACCAGCGAGCTCGGCAACGTCAGGTCCACCCGGGTGGGTCGATCCCGGGCCGACCGAGTCGCACCAGCTCGGTCGGCTCCCCTCGCGCGACCACCAGCAGCCACCAACGACCCTCCTGCCTGGTTTGCGCGTTCCCCCGTCCCGGAAAGCGATGCTAAGCACCCTCGCTACGCAACGCTCCGGCCACGGAGAAGGATGAGGCTGTGGATGTCACCCCGTTTGACACCGAGACGTTGCGAACCCGCGTGACCGAGGCCTGGGCCGCGTCCCCGAGCCGGTTCCGGGAGGACGCGAACGCGGAGGAGGACGCCGCCCTCGGTGCCTACCGGGACCGCCTCCTGGTGGAGCTGCTCCAGAACGCGGTCGACGCGGCCACCGCCGCCGGTGTGCCGGCACGGGTTCTCGTCCGGCTGCGATCGAAGCCCGCTCCGACCGGGCCGGGCAGGCCGGATCCAGGCACGGCGGAGCTGGGCGCGGCGGAGTCAGGCGGCCTGCTGGAGATCGCCAACACCGGAGCGCCACTCACCGCTGCTGGTGTCGAGGCGCTGTCGACGCTGCGTGCCTCGGCGAAGCGCGACGTCCAGGCGGTCGGGCGCTTCGGTGCCGGCTTCGCCGCGGTCCTCGCGGTGACCCAGACACCGTCGATCGTCTCCAGAACACTGCCGTCCGGCGACGGCGACGGCGACGGCGGCGCGGCGGACGGCTGGCGCGGCGTGGGCTGGTCACGGGGCCGCACCGCGGAGCTGGTGCGCGCGTCCGGGGTGGACGCCCTCCTCCACGAGCTCGACCGGCGGGCGGGGCAGGTTCCCGTGTTGCGCCTGCCGTTCACACTCGACGACCCGCCGGCCGGGCCCGCCGGCTACGACACCGTGGTCCGGCTGCCGCTGCGTGACGAGGCCGCGGTGGCGACGGCGCGGGGTCTGATCGGCGAGCTGGACCCCACTCTCCCTCTTGTTCTGCGGGGCCTCGAGGAGATCGTCATCGATCTGGACGGGGAGGTCCGCACGCTCCGGTGCGAATGGGAGCCCAGCCGCCCCGGGCCGAACGGAACCGATCTCGAAGTCGCGACCATCGAGGGCACCCGCTGGCGCGGATGTGTGTACCGGGGCGGGATCCCATCCGAGCTGCTCGCGGACCGCCCGGTGGAGGAGCGTGGCCGCACCGGCTACACCGCGCGGGCGATGGTGCCGGACGGCGACTGGCCCGGCGATGTGACGCGGGTCGTGCGCGCCCCTCAACCAACCGACGAGCCGATCAGCATTCCCGCTCTGATCAGTGTCGATCTGCCGCTCGATCCGTCGCGGCGGCACACCGTCCCCGGACCGCTGCGGGACTGGCTGACCGACCGGCTCGCCGAGGCGACGGTCGCGCTGGCGATCCACCTCGGTGATCCCGCGGACGGACAGCGGCCCGGTCCGGCGCGGCTCGCCGCCCTGGACCTCGTTCCCACCGGGCTGCCCCGCGGCGAGGTGGACGGCAGGCTGCGTGACCGCCTCCTGGCGCTCCTTCCCGACGCACCGCTCTTCCCGGGTGGCCGGACCGGCCGTGACTGCGCGGTTCTGGACCTCGGCCCCGCCACGGACGCCGTCACCGACCTGCTGCTTCCCACCGCCGCGACCACCGGCGCCGGCAGCGCGACGAGCGACAGCACCGCCGGCGACCGTGCCGTCGACGACGCTCGTCACGACGGCCTTCACAACGGCCTTCACGACGACGGCACCGAGAAGGGCGCGGAGGACGACGCGATCATCGACGGTCTGCTGCCGGCCCGGTTCGCCGCACGGCGTCGCCGGCCGGCCCTGGACCTGCTCGGCGTCCGCCGGATGGACACCGGTGGGGTGGTGGAGCTCCTGCGCGGTGTGCGCCGGGATCCGTCCTGGTGGGCGAGCCTGTATCCGATCCTGCTGACGGTGCCGGATCGGGACGCGCTCGGCGCGCTGCCCATCCCGGTCGTGGTCGTGCCCGAAACCGACGATCTCGACCGGTGGTCGGTCTTCGGCCCGGAGGGTGGTGCGCAGCCGGTCTTCGACGGGTCCGATCCGGTGATGCCACCGCCCAGCCGAATGGTCACCGGACCACGCGGCGCGCTGTTGCCCACCCCCGACCTGGACGTCGTGTCCCTGGTCCGTTCGGGCCTGCCGTTGCGGGTCGTCCATCCCGACGCGTGCACGGGCACTGCCCGGGACGCACTGCGCACCCTGGGCGCGCTGGAGGGCACCCCGGCCGGCGTGCTGCGGGACCCGGCGGTACGGGAGGCCGTCGTCCAGGCCGATCCGGAGGATGATCCCGACGACCTGGACGCACTGGCCAACGGGGTGCTGGCACTGGTGCGCGACGCGATTGTGGAGCACAGCCACGCCCGGGCGGACGGCTCCGCCACCGGCCCCGTGCCCGGACAGGACTCGGACACCGGCACCGACGGCGGCCTGACCGCCGATCACCACGCCGACTCCGCTGACGCGCACGAGGATGCCGGCTCGCCCACCGGGTCCGGCCGGCCGGCCATGCCCGGCTGGCTCACCGCGCTGCTGCTCCCCGAGCTGGACGGTGGTTTCGCGCCTGCCGCCGAACTCGTCATCGCGGATGGTCCGCTCGACCTCCTGCTGGCCGACGATGCCCCGTTCGGAACCCTCGACCCGCACGTCAGCAACGCCTGGCCGGTCCATGTCCTGGAGGCTGTCGGCGTCCTGCACACGTTCGGCGTCCTGCGCGCCGTGGAGGTGACCCTCGACCCGGACGAGCCGGTCCTGCTCGAGCTGGACGACAGCGACATCTGGGTGGACGAGGTCTACGAGTCCTCCGAACGGGCGACTCCCGAGGTTCCGGGCGCCCCGCTGGTGGTCGAACGGTTCGCCGCCGTGCGGGACCTGGAGCTCGTCGACGAGGAGGCCTGGCCGGCGGCGCTCGCCGAGCTGGCCCGCCCGCCGCTGCGCCGGGTGGTGCTCGGCCGCGAGCCCTCCTACACCCGCTGGTGGCTGGCCCGGCACACGACGCTGCCGACAGCCGACGGGTCCGGCGCCCGGCTGCCACCGCGGGAGCTGGTGCTGCCCGGTGCCGATCCCCTGCTCACCGGGTTGTTCGCACCGGCCACACCGCTGCCCGGGGTGGACGACGAACTGCTCCGCGCGCTCGGCGCCCGCCGCACCCTCGACGACGTCCTCACCGACCCGGACGCGGTGATCGACCTGCTCGACCGGCTGGGCGACAGCGACCGCGAGATCGGCTGGCCGGCGGCACGGACGCTCTACATGGCCGCGGTGAGCGCCGCCGGACTGCTCGGTGCCGACCCCGACGGGGTGGTCGGACCCCGGCTCGACCCCCCGCTGACGGTCCGGACCCCGGCCGGCGTCTTCCCCGCGGACGAGGTCGTCGTGGTCGACGCGCCCGACCTGCTCGCGGTGGTGGGGGACGGCAGGCCCGTCCTGCGGCTGCCGCTGGACCGGGCGGCCGAGGCCGCGCATGTTCTCGGCCTGCGGCTGGCCTCCGACCTGGACGACTTCGAGCCGGTGGACGTCCCCGCCGGCACGGACGCGGCCGGCGACGGGGAGGCGACGAGCCGAACCGTCGTCGTCTCCGCAAGCAGGGTCGTTCTCGACCACCTCGCCGCGGACGAGTCCGAGCCGGGGCCCGAGGACCTGCACGGGACGGATCTCGCGGCCGCGCCGGGGGCCGTCCGGCCGCTGGTGGCGCGGTACCACCTGCATCCGCAGCTGTGGATCACGGCGCCCGGCGGGCGGCAGGCCCGGGTTCCGTGGCGCGTCATCGGCGGCATCGGCGGCGTGATCCACGTCGATGCCCAGGCGGGCACGGACGCGCTCGCCCGGGCCCTGGCCTGGCAGGCCGGTCAGTGGGAACGCCGGCACGGCCTGGCTGCGGCTCTTCGCGACCCGGACGGCGCGCCGCTGCGGCAGGCTGAGGACGATCTCGACGATCTCTGACCGGCGTACCGGCGCCGCCGCCGGGCCTGCGGTTCCGCGGCGCCGCCAGACCAGCAGCACCGCGGTGCCGCGGTTCCGCGGTGCCGCTGTTCCGCGGTGCCGCCAGACCAGCAGTGCCGCGGTTCCGCGGCGCCGCCAGACCAGCAGTGCCGTGCCAGCGGTCAGCCGGCTTCGGCTTCGGCCTCGGAACGCTCCTCGGCCGCACGCAGGCGATCTCGACGGCGGATGACGATCCAGAGCCCCGCCAGCCCCAGCCCGAAGCCGACGGCGGCGGTCGCGATCCACCACAGCCTGCCGTCGTCACGCAGGTCGTCGGCGAAGGGAATCATGACCAGGAGCGCGACAAGCCAGACGACGGATCCCACGGCGACCGAACGGACCCCGTCGTAGGGAAGCGCCTGCAGCTCCGCCGGGCGCGAGCCGCCTCCACCCGGGACGTCGGCATTCGGAGCGTCGACGTCCGGAGCGTCGGCATGCGACACGGTGGCCTCTGGCACGTCGCCCTCCGGCCTCGGTGTGCTCATCGCGACGACGTTACCGCGGGCACCCCGCGGCGGATCCGGGCCACCAGCCTGAGCTTGGCGGAGCCGCGCTGATGGAATGCGAACCCCACCCGCACGGCCACCCATCGAGGCTCCCGCGCCGCCGCACAGCACCAGCGACTCACCCCAAGAGGGACAAAAAGGGCACAGATTCATCTGGCGACCCGCAAGAAGCAAGGATTTTGGTCGTCGGAACGACCAGAATCCTTCACTCTTGCGACTCGCCAAACCGGGCTACCCGAAGGAACGCCCCTGGCGTCAGCGGTGTGTCTCCAGCGCGCAGTCGCCACGCTCAAGCCACTCGTCGAAGGATCGGCCCGTCACCCGGGCGAGCAGGGCGATGTCGTCGACGTAGCGGTCGATGACCCGCGCACGCAGGCCGGGTGGCAACGGCGGGCCCGGTAGCAACTGCGCGCGCAGCGTGGTCAGCGCCGCGGCCATCGCATCGGCGCTGGCGGGACCGGCGGCCCGGATCCGGACTCCCCCGGCATGGGTCACCGCCGGCGGAAACATGCGGTCGACGCCGCGGGGCGGGGCGCCGGGATCGACCGCGCCGACGAAGGAAAAGACCTCGCCCAACACGGATTCGGGCTGGGTGACCAGGTCCCGATATCGAACCAGCAAAACCTGGCTGGGCGGGAACAGGGTGTAAAGGCGCTGCAACGCGATGCCATAGCGGCCGTGTTCCGCGTACCACCACCGGCGCCGCCATCCTGCGGCCCGGCGCGCCGCCTCCGCGTCGAGCGCCTCGATCAGCGTCGGCAGGTGCTCCAGACCGGCCCGGCGCTGCGCGGACCAGTTCGCGTAGGCCCGCTCGACCGGGTCCCGCAGCACGACGACCATCCGGAGGTAGGGCAGCAGCTCGTGCATGCGCCGCTGCGCCGGGAAGTTCGCCAGGTAGTAGGGAGTGCATTCTCCTCGGGGCCGCCGGTCGCTTCCCGGAAACAGCTCCTCGTAGTCCGACCGGCACCAGACGAACGGTTCCTCGCCCATCGGATCAGGGACATCCCCAACCGCCGAAGTCGCCGGGCCGGCAGCGGTGGGACGCACTCCGGCCGCAAGGAAGAAGCCGGGTTCGGCCGGCCGGGACATCACCAGACCGGGGTGACGGGCCAGCGCCGCGTGCAGACCGGAGGTGCCGGCATCGGGGGCACCGATGACGGCGAAATCAGGCAGACCCACCCCGCCTCCTCCCCCGGAGCATGATTTCACATGCAGACCAGGAGCATATCTCCCTATTACCCATTGACGAACTTGGAAAGTGCGAACGACCCGATGCCGGTACGACGCCTCGGCGCTTCCTCACCACCGATCATTTCCGCTGATCACGACTTCTGGTGGCCGGCGAGGCGGACGAGGGCGGCGACGTCGTACACCTCGGTAGGCGTCGCGACCTGGCCGTCGGCAAACAGCACGGCTGGCGCCCGGGCCGGGCATACGTAGCAGTGAGCGCGTTGGTCATCCCAGCGACCAACGCCCTCAACGGCTGCTCGGCAGCGGCAATCCGGCGGCAGCCCGAAGCTTCGCACTGAATCCACCGGCTTCCGGTGCCAGACCTCGCTGCCAGCCCCCCGGTACCCGTCGCCGGCTAGGTACGCGGTCGTCCCGCCGTCACTGTGCCGTAGCGGCCGTTGTGGTAGACGAGCGGAGCGAGCAGGCCGGCCGCGGAGTCGACCCGCGTCTCGGCGATCTCGGCGATCACCAGATGATGGTCGCCCGCGATCAGCCGGGAGCGGATCCGCGTCCGCAGCCAGACGGCCGCGTCGGCGAGCAGCGGCTCGCCGGTGGGAAGTGTCCGCCAGCGAGTCGGCTCCGCGAACCGGTCGATCCCAGGAGTCGCGAACCGGGCCGCCAGCTCCTCCTGATCGTCGGACAACAAATGGACCACGAGACCCGTGGCGGCGGCCAGGGCCGGCGTGCACGACGACGTGATCGCCACCGAGAACGACAGCAGCGGCGGGTCCGCCGAGAGCGACGCGACCGAGGTGGCGGTGAAACCGACCGGCCCGTGCGGGCCGGGCATCGTCACGATGGCCACCCCGGCCGCGTGCCCGCGGAAGACACGGCGCAGCGCGGCCGGGTCGATCAGCTCGGACTCGGCACCGAGGGCGGTGGACGTCACAGGACTGCCCCGGCCAGACCGACGCGCAGAGCGGTCCTGACCCCGACCGCCACCCCGGATGAACCGGATGACGAGGCCCCGGATCCGGATCCGGTCACCGGCACCGCGGACGCCGCCGGCGCGAGAACGGCGGGAACAGGCCGGGCCGGCTCCGTCCGAGTCGTGTCGGACCGCACCGC
The DNA here is from genome assembly GCF_001536285.1 of Parafrankia irregularis. Classification (NCBI taxonomy): domain Bacteria; kingdom Bacillati; phylum Actinomycetota; class Actinomycetes; order Frankiales; family Frankiaceae; genus Parafrankia; species Parafrankia irregularis. The sequence goes on from NZ_FAOZ01000011.1 coordinate 39,306, forward strand.
GTCGGACCGCACCGCGTCCGACCGCACCGCGTCCGACCGCACCGCATCCGACCGCACCGCATCCGACCGCACCGCGTCCGACGGCACGGGCGATGGCGCCGCCTCGGCGTGGGCGGGGCGGTCATCCTCGGCAGCGTGGGCTGGACGGGCCGCCCCCGCGTTCGCCGCCACGCTGGCCCGCAGCGCGGACACGTAGGAGACCACCCAGGAGTCGAAAACGACGTCCAGGTCGGGGATCTGCTCCTCGATCACGGCGAAGGAGCGCGCCGGCACCGCGGCGCCGAGCTCGACGAGGACCGGGCGCAGATAGGCCTCGCCCGCGAAGGAGTGATCTGGCGCCGCCGACAGGACCAGCGGGATGGCGGTGACTCCCCGCAGCGCACCGCCCGGCAGCAGGTCCAGGAAGACCTTGAGCAGGCCCGTGTAGCTGCCCTTGTAGACGGGCGAGGCGACGATCAGCAGGTCGGCCGCGGCCACCGTCCTGGCCGCGGCGGCGACCCGGCTGTCACCGTCGAAGAGGTGCCGGGCCAGCTCCGCGAGATCGATGATCTCGACACTGGCGGCCGGCAGATCCTCCGTGATCCGCTCGACGAGACCGCGCGCGACGGCGAGCGTTCGGGAGCCCGTCCGCGGACTACCGCTGAGGACGACCAGGCGGGGCCGTACAAGCAGCCCGGACGGAGTGTCTGACTGCGTGCGCTGCAGCGTGTGCGACGTGGACGGCGGCACCGGGCGTGAGGACTGGATCATGATCGGCCTTCCGGTCTGGTCGAGCGCCGGCGCTGCGGCCTCGGACCTGCTCAGACCGCGTTCGCGGCCACGAGCCCTGACGGATTCCCCTTGACGCGTGCACCGACGGTGAGGCCGATCGGTTGTGGCGAGGCAGGGACTGACGTGAGACGGGAACGCACGACGAAGCTCGGACCTGGGCCCTGGTACTGACACGGTGCCGCGATCATCGCGGCGGCGGGCCCACGGAATCCGCTCCGTCAGCGGACGCACCGGCTACAGCGGCACCGGGTGACGCGGCCGTAGTCGACACAGCGCCGGCGCGTGAGCAGCGGGCGGGACACGAACCAGAAAGCCAACCACGCACGGTGGGCCGGCAGCGCTCGGTCATTGGAGAGTACGCGAGCGGCCACGTCCAAAACTGTGCGAGCAGGTCTTTGTTCAGTCAAGAAGTGATAAAGTGAGTCAGATCACACTGTAATTTTATTGGCCGGGTATCGCTGTACGTGTTTCCGTTGCTGCTGTGTTGAAGCCGACCTACCTCGTCAAGCGGGGGCACATCGACCTGTTGCGGGTCGCCTCCGCCGCCTGTTCGGCCACCTGACACCGCAGTCGACGTCCCGCGCGCGGTGACTGTCGCGCGGTGAGCGCCCCCGGCTCCGCGATCGCCGTGCCGGGTCCGGACGCCGGACGCCGGCCGGCACTCCCCGCGGCAGCGCGTCACGCGGCAGCACGCCACGCGGCAGGCGCGGCCAGCCATGCCCGCCGCCACCGCAGGCGCTCCCTGGCCGTCGGGCCGCAGCTGATCGTCCGGTCGCAACCCCTGAGGTTGCGGACGGATCCCCACCGGCCGACGCGACCACATAGATGATCTTCGCCCGGGCGCGCGCCCGGGCAGGAGCCCACCATGCTCCCGACCGTGCCGTTCGTTGTGTTTCGCTGATCTCCCTGGAGGCGTCCGTGACTGCCTACGCCGGTTTCGTCGAGAGAACGACCGTGGGAGGTGACGTGGACATCGACCGCGTCGCCTGGCAGGTCCTGGTCGACGGGCAGCCGATCGACCTCACCTACCTGGAGTTCGAGGTCCTCGACTACCTCGTGCGCCATCCGGGGCGGGTGCACAGCCGCGAGAAGCTCCTGCGCGAGGTGTGGCACCAGGATCCGGACGCGCTCGGCGCCTCCGCGCCGCGCACCGTCGACGTCATGATCACCCGTCTGCGGCGCAAGCTCGGCCGGGGCCACCGGGACCGCATCGAGACAGTCCGGCGAGTCGGCTACCGCTACCGGGACGCCGCGGAGCCCCTCAGCTCCCATTCACTCTCGACCCGGTAGGTGGGGGCCGGCCCACCGTCGCTGCTCATCAGCGTGATCGCTCCCGCGGACCAGGACGATCCCGCGATGGCCTCGTCGAGCTCCCGGACCACCTCCCGCAGGTCCGGGCTGGTACCGGCCGGTACCCGGGCCAGGGTGAGGTGGGCCCGGAACGGGCGGTCATCACCGTGGTCCGCACCGGCTCTGGCCGCCGCCCGGCGCACCCCGGTGGCCAACGGCCCGAGATCACCATTGACGCGGGCCCAGAGCACCCGCCCGCCGAAGTGGCCAGCGCCGTCCAGCCGCACCTCGACCGGTGGGTGACGACGGGCGACGCGCCCGAGCCGCTCGGCGAGCGCTGGACGCACGGCCGGGTCGACGGGGCCCAGGAAGGCCAGCGTCACGTGCCACTGCGGCGGGCTGCTCCAGCGCAGCCGCGGCTCCGGCCGCCCGCTCACCCTGGCGATCGCCGCCGCCAGGCCGTCGACGACCTCCGGTGGTGGCAGCAGCGCGACGAAGTACCTCATCGGGAACACTCAACACCGCGCCGCGCCGCCAGCCCGCGCCGCCAGCCCGCGCCGCCGCGCCGCCAGAGCCCGTACCCGCCACGTCCGGCCCGATCGGGCACCCCCGTAGGGCGTGACGAGGTCTGGTCACGGCGGGCTGGTTCGAGTGGGTGGTCTGACGACGGGATCGGCCCGACCGCCCACCCTCGGGTGGTGTTCGGATGCACTATCGGAGCTGTGACGACGGTCCCCGAACTGGTGGCACCCCGCGATCCCGGTCTGTCCCGGGCCTGGCGTTCCGACCGTCGCGCCGCACGGCGCGACGAGCCCGATCTCCCGGTCGCGATGGCCCTTGTTACTGACGGTTCGGAGCTCTCCACGGCGGATGTCCTGCGCGACGCGGGCGTCGACGTCGTCGGTCTGCTGGCCCCGGAACCGTTGGAATCACTGGCCTGGGCGGCCGAGGCCGGAGCACCCCGCGCCTACAGCGATCTGATCGCCCTGCTGTCGGACGACATCGAGGCGGTCTGCGTCGAGATGGCCCCGCCGGCGTCGGACATCGTGGCCCGCCGCGCCGCCGAAGCAGGCCTGCATGTCCTGCTCGCCAAGCCCGCCACCGCCGAGGCGGAGTCGCTGCGCGCCGTCGCCGACATCGCGGAGGACGCCGATCTGGCGCACGTCGTCGCGTTGGACGGCCGGGCCTGGCCGGCGGCGTGGCACGTCCAGGCATCCGTCCACTCGCTCGGGCGGCTCAGCCAGATCACGGTGGTCGGGGCACCCGCCGGCCCGGTCGGTCGCGCCGAGATGATCGATCTCGCCCTGCGCTGGTGCGGCGAGATCGTCGCCGTGTGCGCGGATCCGGGCAGCATGCCCGCGACCGCCCTCACCCCGGACGCCCCGGTGACCCTGGCGCTGCTCGCGGCCAACGGGACGACGATCCTCATCAACGAGCGCATGAGCGGCGAGATCACCACCGCCGTCGTCACGGTCTGCGGCGATGTCGGCCGGATGGTCGTGCAGGGCCGGCGGGTGCGCCGCCAGGACAGCACCGGCGTCCGGGACCTGTGGATGCCGACGGTTCCCGCCGAGCGGCCCGGCCTGGTCGAGGCGACCTATGACGTCGTGCGTGCCGCGGAGCTCAACGATCCGGCGCTGGTGCGCGGCGCCACCTTCCACGATCTGCTCACCGCCAGCCGGCTTCAGGTGGCGGCCTCCGCGTCCCGTAAGCGTGGCGGATGGGTGGAGCTTTGAGCTGCTTCAGAGGCCGGCGAGGCGGTCAAGGATGGGAGCGGCGGCCTTCAGCGCGTCGACCTCGTCCGGTGCGAGGTCCTCGAGGTGCTCGGCCAGCCACTCGTCCCGGCGGCGGCGGTCCGCGGCGAGCAGTTCCCGGCCCGCCTCGGTGACCTCGGCGATCACCTGACGTCCGTCGGAGGGGTGCTGGCCCCGGTTGACGAGCCCGGCCTCGGCCAGGAGCGTGATCACGCGGGTCATCGACGGTGGCTGCACGCGCTCGTACGCCGCGATCTCGCCGAGTGTCATCGGGCCGTGCCGCGCGAGGGTGGCGAGGGTCGCGACCTGGGTCGGTGTCAGGGTGCTCGAACGTTCCTGGCGCATTCGCCGCGACAACCGCATCACGGACATACGCAGGGTGGAGGCAAGCTCTGCCACGCCTACGTTGTCCATTCCCCGAAAGTACTGGTTAGCGTCGCTAATGTTCAAGAACTGCGGGACCCGTCGCAGCGCGGCCGGAGCGGGTCCGTGACGGGCGCCGGGAGCCGGCCACCCCCCGGTAGCGTCCGGCTCCCGACCGACCCGGGCCAGCTGCCCGCGACCGAACTTCGGTGCGGGAGGGCCGCATCCACTATTCACCGGAGCCGTCGTTCCTCGCTTCCGGGACAGCTCCACGTTTTCGGGGTACTTTCCACCCCGGCCTCTGGGGGGTAACACCCAGCCGGACATGACCGGTGTGTCACCCTTACCGGGTGAGATCGTCACGCCCGGCGAGACGTTGACGTGCCGGCCCCCAACCTGTCGCCAGGTAGGACGTCCACAGCCACAGCCGGCACTCCGGCGTCCCAGGCACCCGACCAGCGGCTTGCCCGGTTGCTGACCAGCGCCGTCACCCGGCACCGGCTCGTTTCCCTGGTGACGGCCGGCCTGGTGACGTCGTTGCTCGCGATCGCGGCGCAATGGCCCGCCTGGGCCAGGACGCCGTTTCCGGCGACGCTGAACGTGCTCGTCGTCCTCACCTTCGTCCTCACCGGCCTGCTGCTCCTCGACGAGGACGCACTCAGCAGCGTGAGCTGGGCGTTCGTTCTGGGCGGCCTGCTGTGGGCGGTGAGCTGGACCGCCACCTGGGAACACGGCCCGAGCGCCGTGATCTCCTCGTTCGCCTACACCCATTTCTGGGTCTGCCTCGGCTGGGGTGTGCTCCGCTACCCGCACGGGCGCCTCGTCGGGTCCGTCGACCATCTGATGGTGGCCGTCGCCGTCGCGGTCATCCCCGTCGGCAACCTGGTTCTGATCGGGCTGTGCCGGCCGGAGACCCTGGGCTACCGGCCGGACGTGTGGTGGTACGGGTCCGCGATCGAGCCGGGCGTCTTCGAGCTGGTCGTCAACATCCTCGACGGCCTGACCATCGCTCTCGTCGTCGCCTTCGGGCTGGTCATCGGACGCCGCTACCGACGGGCGTCGGCGCTGGAGCGGCGCACCCTCGGCCCGGTCTCGCTGGGCCTGCTCGCCGCCTTCGTGATGGCCTCCGTGGTGAACCTGTTCGTCTACTACCCCCAGGGCGGGGCCATCGACCCGATCTTCATACCGATGGCCGCGACCCTGTTCGCCATTCCGGCGTCGTTCGCCACCGCCGCGGCGCGCCGTCACCTGGCCCGTGGCCGCATCGCCCAGCTCCTGAGCACACTGAGCACCCCACCGACGCCGAGGGCGGTGCGTGAGGTGCTGCGCGCGGCACTGGGCGACGAGAGCGCGCAGATCTACCTGTGGGTACCCGAGCGAGGTGTGCACATCGACAGCGACGGCCGGCCGGCCATCCCACCGGCAACCGACGACACGCTGCTCACGCTGCCCGTCCGCACCACCTCGGGCGCGCCGCTGGCGGTGCTGTCCGCCCGGTCATCGCTGGAGCGCGACCGCGACCTGGTGGACGTCGCGCTGAACGCCAGCGCCATCGTGCTGGAGAACGCACAACTTCACGCCATGATCGCCTCCCAGCTCGACGCGGTGCGGACCACCCGAACGCAGCTCATCGAGGTCGGTCTGGCCGAGCGCCGCCGAATCGAGCGGGACCTGCACGACGGCGCCCAGCAGCGCCTGCTGGCCCTCGCCGCCCGCCTGGGGCTCGCCCAGGCACAGGCAACAGACGAGGCCACGGCCACCGCGCTGGCGGCCGCATCCGCCGATCTCCGGGCCGCGCTGGAGGAGCTGCGCGGACTGGCCCGCGGAATCCATCCGCCGATCCTGCGGGATCGGGGGCTGAAGGCCGCGTTGGAGGACATCGCGGGCCCGCTGCCCCTGGTGGTCGATCTTCGAGTCCCGGACCAGCGTTTCGACACCGTGTTGGAGACCACTGCGTACTACACCGTGAGCGAAGCGCTGGCGAATACCGTCAAACACGCCGAAGCCACCCATGCGCAGGTTACGGTGCGAATGTCCGGTGACCGGCTCCTGGTTCAGGTCGCCGACGACGGCAAAGGCGGAGCCGTGATAAGCGAAAGCGGCGGCATCGCCGGCCTGGGTGAGCGTGTCCGCGCGCTCGGCGGGGAAATCATGCTGTCCAGCCCGCCGCATTCCGGCACCCGGCTGACCGCGGTAATCCCGGCCACAACCCACTGATGTGATGCCACCGCCGTAATGCCACCGCCGTAATGCCACTGCTGTAATGCCACTGATGCGATGACCAGGACCACGGACAACCAGACCCACGGACAACCAGGCGCGACCTTGATCGGGGCGACATGCGGGTAGCTATCGCGGACGACTCAACACTGTTCCGGGAGGGCCTCGCGATGCTGCTGGCCTCGGCCGGTGTCGAGGTGACGGCACAGGCCTCCGAGCCGCGCGGGATCCTCGCCCACCTCAAGGACGCCCAGCTCGCGGACGCGCAGCCCGATGTCGTCATCCTCGACATGCGGATGCCGCCGACGTTCACCGACGAGGGCCTCGTCTGCGCGGAGCTGATCCGCGCCCAGCATCCGGCGGTCGGCGTGCTCGTCCTGTCCACCTACTCGGACGTCCACTACGCGGTGCGCCTGCTCGGTGACGGCCGGGGCGGGATGGGCTACCTGCTCAAGGACCGGGTCGCCGATCTCAACGGGCTGCTGGACGGCGTGCGCCGCATCGCGGCCGGCCGCCTCGTCGTCGACGAGGACATCATCGCGGGGCTGCTGGCGCACCGGCGGCGTGCCGAGGCGCTCGACCGGCTTACCGAGAGGGAGCGCGCCGTTCTGCGGGAAATGGCAGAAGGCCGCTCCAATGCCGGTATTGCCGGGAAACTGCACCTTGCCCCCAAAACAGTCGAAAACCACGTCGCCAGTGTGTTCTCGAAACTCGGGATGCCCGCGTCCGGCGACGACAACCGGCGAGTCCTGGCCGTCCTCGCCTGGCTTCGGTCGGCGGGTGACACCGCCTCCATCGCCGCACCGGGCGGATCTCCCGGCCGGTAGGCACCCGGCAGAGCAGGAGACACCGGCAGACGGGTCGAGCCGGCTGTACGGGCGGTGGCGGGCGAGACCGGCAGCGGGTGGGGCCGGCATGCGGGGTGGCTCCGGCGTGGGGGTGGATCCCCTCGGCGCCAGCCCACCCCACGGGCCCGCCGTCCAACAGTCCGGCCGGAACGGCGACGGCGACGCGCCAGAACCACGGCACCCACAACCACGGCCACGGACCTGACGTACACGCCGCATTGTGAACTTTCGATAGCACACCGTTGACCAGACAGTGCGCTGCGCACCACACCCGGCCGTGTGAGTTATCTCGCTTGATCCCGGCCACCTGCGGATTCAGGCAGAACGACGCACACCCCACACAGCCGCAAGGCGTGACGACCCAACCGCCCGTAGATACCCAAATCGGTCAGTTCATTACCAGCTGCACCAGCCCTGGCGCCACCCGCAGCTCGGCGGCATACAGGGTGGCAGAGCACACGTGGGATAGACGCCACCGATCACGCGCATGTGGTGGCTCGAACCGCGAGACTTGGGGACAACCGAACCGAACCAGTGAACCGGCGAGAGCGCTCCGAACCGGGCGCGCGCCCGGAGGTGGCCGACGCCGTCACCCGGCAGTGCCATGGCGAGAGGAGCCCGGCGTGTCCGAGCAGGTCAGTACCCTGACCGTCACTGACAACCGCACCGGTCGGACGTACGAGGTGCCGATTACCGACGGCACGATCCGCTCAAGTGCGTTCCGTACCATCAAGGTCGACGACGACGACTTCGGCCTGATGGCATACGACCCCGCGTTCACCAACACGGCGAGCTGCCGCAGCGCGATCACCTATATCGACGGTGATGCCGGCATCCTGCGCTACCGCGGATACCCGATCCAGGAACTGGCCGAGAAGAGCAGCTTCCTCGAGGTTGCCTACCTGCTTCTCGCGGGCGAGCTTCCGACCTCGGATGAGCTCTACACCTGGGAAGACGAGATCACGCACCACACCCTGGTGCATGAGTCGATCAAGAAGTTCATCGACGGCTTCCACCACGACGCCCACCCGATGGGCATGCTGGTATCGACCGTCGGCGCGCTGTCGACCTTCTACCCGGACGCCAAGACGATCGACGACCCCGGTCTGCGGCGGCTGCAGATCGTCCGGCTCATCGCGAAGATCACCACGCTGGCGGCGTTCTCCTACCGCCACTCCGTGGGCTTCCCGTATGTCTACCCGGACAACGATCTTTCGTACGCCGGCAACTTCCTCAACATGATGTGGAAGGCCACCGAGCTCAAGTACGAGCCGGACCCGAACCTCGAGCACGCGCTCGACGTGCTGTTCATCCTGCACGCCGACCACGAGCAGAACTGCTCCGCGAACGCGATGCGTGCCGTCGGCAGCTCCCAGGCCGACCCGTTCTCCGCCGCCGCCGCGGCGATCGCCGCGCTCTACGGCCCGCTGCACGGTGGCGCCAACGAGCAGGTGCTGCGCATGCTCGCCGACATCGGCTCGGTGGAGAACATCCCCGCCTTCATCGCCCAGGTGAAGGACGGCAAGAAGAAGCTCATGGGCTTCGGCCACCGGGTCTACAAGAACTACGACCCGCGGGCCCGGGTGATCCGCCAGGTCGCCGACGAGGTCTTCAAGGTCACCGGCACCAACCCGCTGCTCGACCTCGCGATGGAGCTCGAGCGGGTGGCGCTGGAGGACGAGTACTTCATCTCCCGCAAGCTCTACCCGAACGTCGACTTCTACACCGGCATCATCTACCAGGCCATGGGTATCCCGGTGGAGATGTTCCCGGTGCTGTTCGCGATCGGCCGGATGCCGGGCTGGCTGGCCCAGTGGGAGGAGGGCCTGCTCGACCCCGAGCAGAAGATCGCCCGCCCACGTCAGCTGTACGTCGGCTACGACCAGCGTCCCTACGTTCCGATGGACGTCCGGTCGGCCGCGGCCGCCGCCGAGACGGACCCGATCGCCGCCCAGGCCGCGCAGGCCGCCCCGGTGCGCCCGCTGCGCTGAGCCCCCAGGGAGTCCGCCCGCCGCACCGATCCGCGGCGGGCCTGAGACACCCACCTGAGACGACCGCCGCCGGCTGCCGCCGACCGGCGGTCGTCGTGTTTCCAGCCTTCGACGGCTGGCCGGCGGCGCTGCAGCCGGCAAGCCGCCTCCGTCAGCCTCGCAGGAGGGTGATGGTGCGGCCGGCGGGGCTGCTGGCCGTGCCGATGCTGGTGCGCTCGTGGATGGCCGGCGCGGCCGGACGGCGGTCAAAGATGGCCAGGGTGCCGCCGAGCAGGCCGAGACGATCCAGGTAGGCGTCGAGCTGGCCCAGCCCTTCCGCCAGCGGGTCGGGGTCGCCCGCGGCACGGACCTTGAGCTCAAGCCCTTCGAGCTGCCAGGCGCGCCGCCCGCCAGGATCGCGATACGGCCAGCGGATGAGCAGGTCGATGCGGCCGCGGCCGACACCGTACTCACGCTCCACGAAGCCGCCGCCGTTGATGAGACGCTGCAGGAAAGCCATCATCACCAGCTGTGGCGCGGCCTCGTGGTAGACCTGCCGGGCAGCCAGGACATCACCGTTGACTCGCCAGAACGCGGCGAACTCGGCGAGCATCCGGGTGAGGTCGAGCCGTCCGTCGGGAAGGACGAAGGATCGCGGCTCGGCGGTGACATTGGCGGCGACGTCGGCAGCCAGCACCCGCGGTATGACCTCCCGATAGATCGGGTTGGCGATCCGGACAGGAGGATCCTCGGCCACGAGCCCGAGATCGCGGGTGTAGCTGAGGTCATCGTCGTAGGGATCCAGCAGCAACGTCGTTCCCGCCAGCACCGGCTCGACCACCCGCTGGACCCGCGGCTCCCGCAGCTTGTCCACCAGCGAGTCGAGATGCGTGGCACGGGCGACGATGAGCCGCTCCTTCGCCTGTTCCACGTGGTCGATGCTGATCGGGGTGGACGCCGGGACCGCCATCTCGTCGACAATCTCGGCCGCGAGCGCGTTGACCAGCCACGGCTGGCCCGCGGTCAGCTCGAAGGCGCGCGTCGTGGCCTCCGCCGTGAACACCTGGCCGGTGTCGGCTGTGTGCTGGGCGTACAGTTCCCGCACCTCGCCGGCGGTGAAGTTCCCCAGCCGCAGCGACTTGACCTTGATGTTGAACGGGCTGGCCGTACCCAGCCGGGACGGGTCGCCGCCAGAGGCGGCTTTGTAGTCGCGGACGTCCCGCAGGCCGCAAAGCGCGACGGAGATCGGAAAATTGGTTGGACGGCCGCGATATCCGTCGCGGAGCTGGCTCAGAAAACTGATCAGGGTTCGACCCTGCAGCGCGTCGATCTCGTCGAAAAACAGCACCAGCGGCCGCGGGCAGGCCCGCGCCCACGCGGTCAGCGCCGTGGCGAGAAGGGTCCCTTCCGATGCCTCGGGCCACGGCGGCGGTCGCAGGCCCTCGGACAGCGTGCTCTCAGCACCCGAGCGGATCCGGTCGAGAACGGCGCGGGTAGCTGCACCGATGTCGTCGCCCCAGGCTCGGCCCGCCTCGCAGGAGAACAGCAGCGCCGCGTACTGGCCGGTGGCGGTCAGCTCGTCCGCGAGCGCCTGCAGTGTCGTCGTCTTGCCCGTTTGCCGCGGAGCATGTACGACGAAGTAGCCTTCCCGCGCCACGAGCCGCGGGACCTCCGCCAGCCGCGCCGACGCCGGGATCATGTAGTGGTTCCTCGGCACGCACGGCCCGGCGGTATTGAACCAACGAACCACCAGGACTGACCTCCACCGCCCAACCAGCGATCAAGGACAGTCTACGGACCGCCCTGGGACCGTTTCTGATCCTGTCGAGTGCGGCGGCGGAGCTCGGAGGTTGGCTCTGAAGCGCTCGACTTCCGAGTACTTCAGAGCTGGGCGCGGGTGTTCGTCCCAAACGATCGGGCCGGGAGGACAGATCGTCCTCCCGGCCCGAGTCGCATGTTGGTCAGAGGCGCTCGACCACGTAGTCGATGGCGCCGGTGAGGGTCTCGACGTCCGAGGGCTCGATGGCCGGGAAGCAGGCCACCCGCAGCTGGTTACGGCCCAGCTTGCGGTACGGCTCGACGTCGACCACGCCGTTGGCGCGCAGCACCTTGGCCACCGCGGCGGCGTCGACGCCCTCGAAGTCGATCGTGACGACGACCTGGGAGCGCTGCGCCGGGTCGGCGACGAACGGCGTCGTGTAGGCGGTCTTCTCGGCCCAGTTGTAGAGGATCGAGGAGGACTCACCGGTCCGCCGGACGCACCAGTCGAGCCCGCCCTGCCCGTTCATCCAGTCGAGCTGGTCGGCGAACAGGAACAGGGTGGCCACGGCCGGGGTGTTGTACGTCTGGTCCTTGGTGCTGTTGTCCAGCGCCGTAGTCAGGTCCAGGAACGGCGGGATCCAGCGGTCGGTGGCCGCGATCTCGCCGAGGCGGCCCAGCGCCGCGGGCGACATGAGAGCCACCCAGAGACCACCGTCGGAGGCGAAGCACTTCTGCGGCGCGAAGTAGTAGACATCCACCTCGGTGAGGTCGACGGGCAGGCCGCCGGCGCCGGAGGTCGCGTCCACCAGGTGCAGCGCGCCCGCGTCGGTGCCCACCGGGCGCCGCACCGGCCGGGCGACACCGGTCGAGGTCTCGTTGTGCGGCGTCGCGTAGACGTCGATACCCGCTTCGGGCGCCCAGTCGGGGTGGGTGCCCGGCTCCGACTTCACGACCGACGGGTCGCCCAGGAACGGCGCGCCCTTCGTCGTGTCGGCGAACTTGCCGCCGAACTCGCCGAAGACGAGGTGCTGGGAGCGTTCCCGCACCAGGTTGAACGCGGCGGCGTCCCAGAAGGCGGTGGCGCCGCCGATGCCGAGGACGACCTCGTAGCCCTCGGGCACCGAGAACAGGTCGGCGAGCCCGGACCGGACCCGGCCGACCAGGTTCTTCACCGGCTTCTGCCGGTGCGACGTGCCGAGCAGCGAGGTCCCGCTCGCGGCGAGGGCCTCCACGGCCTCGGTGCGGACCTTGGACGGCCCGCACCCGAAGCGGCCGTCGACCGGACGCAGCGGGTCGGGCAGGACGATCGTCGGGGCGTCAGGCATGGACGTCCCCCAGCGGCCTCGGCGCGGGGCCGACGTAGCGGGCGGACGGGCGGATGAGCCGGCCGGTCCGCATCTGCTCCAGGATGTGAGCGCTCCAGCCCGCGGTACGGGCGCAGGTGAACATGGACGTGAACATATGGGCCGGGACCTCGGCGAAGTCCAGCACCACGGCCGACCAGAACTCGACGTTCGTCCGCAGTGGGCGGTCCGGGTAGCGGTTGGTCAGCTCCTCGATGGCCGCGGCCTCCAGCGCCTCGGCCACCTCGTAGCGCTCCGAGCCCAGGTCACGGGCGGTGCGGCGAAGCACGCGGGCGCGCGGGTCCTCGGCCCGGTAGACCCGGTGCCCGAAGCCCATCAGGCGCTCCTTGCGGTCCAGGGCCGCCCGGACGTAACCGGCAGGGTCACCCGTCCGTTCCACCTCGTCCAGCATCGCCAGGACGCGCGAAGGCGCCCCGCCGTGCAGCGGCCCGGACAGCGCGCCCACGGCCGCCGACAGCGCCGCGGCTGCGTCGGCCCCGGTGGAGGCGACCACGCGGGAGGTGAAGGTGGAGGCGTTCATGCCGTGCTCGGCGGCGGACACCCAGTAGGCGTCGACGGCCTGCACATGCTTGGGGTCGGGCTCACCGCGCCAACGGATCATGAACCGTTCCGTTATCGTGCGGGCGCGGTCCACCTCGCGCTGCGGAACGGCCGGCTGGCCGAGCCCACGGGCCGACTGGGCGACGAAGGACAGCGCCACCACCGAGGCCCGCGCCAGGTCGTCCCGCGCCTGCGCCGGGGTGATGTCGATCAGCTGGCCGAAGCCCCAGTAGGGCGCGAGCATCGCCAGCGCGCTCTGGACATCGACTCTTATATCGCCAGAATGCACCGGTACCGGGAAGGGCTCGGCCGGTGGCAGGCCTGGCTCGAACGCCCCGTCCACGAGCAGGCCCCAGACGTGGCCGTAGTCGACCTTCCCCACCAGGTCCTCGATGTCGACGCCGCGGTAGCGCAGCGCGCTGCCTTCCTTGTCCGGCTCGGCGATCTCCGTCTCAAAGGCGATCACGCCTTCCAGGCCCGGCTTGAAATCGCTTGTCTTCTCGGCCATCGAGTCCGGATCTCCGCTTCTGTCTCGGCCGACAGTGGGACGGGCCCTGCCGGGACCGGTCAGCCGCGGCTGCGCATCGCCGGATCCGGCGCGCGCCGACCTGGCGGTCGTCGCATCGTCCCGGTTCCAGCGCGGCCCCGTTGCCGCCGCCGTCGGCGACTCGTCGAGTTCGTCGGTGCTGTGGTTGTTCCCTGCGGTTGTTCCCTGCCGTCGCCAGACCATGTGGTCGCCAGACCCGCGGTCGCTCGGCGAGTGGCCGCTCGGCCGATGGTCGCGCCGAGCGCGGTCGCTCTGATGAGTGGTCGCTGGTGATGACTGGTCGCGCTGTCACCACATCGGTCCGTGGCCACATCGGTCCTGCGTTAAGGACGTAATCGTCCGTCTGCATCCTGCCCTGTCGAGAGCCGTTTCGCCACTGGGCGGGAAGTGATGAGTCGCGTTACGCACCGGCGCCCCGCCCACACATCACCCGCACTTCGTCATCAAGCGTGCGAGGGCGTCCGCTGCCACCACCCGCCCATCCGAGGTGATGCCAGTCACATTGCCGAGGGCCTGCCAGGATCCGAACCGTGAACCTCCACCCGCCGACACCCGATCCCGCGGTGCTGCGCCGCAGCTACCGTCCAGGGCGGTTCGACGAGGCCATGCTCGCCGCGACCTGGACCGAGCAGTTCCGGAAATGGTTCGCGGAGGCCTCCGCCCCAGAATCCGGAATCAGCGAGCCAAATGCGATGATCTTCGGTACCGCCGACGCCGACGGTCGTCCCGGTTCCCGCACGGTGCTGATGAAGGGATTCGATCAGCAGGGATTCGTGCTCTTTACGAACTACCATTCGGCGAAAGCCCGCCAGGCCGCTGCGAACCCCTACGGATCCCTCCTCTTCCCGTGGTATCCGCTGGAACGGCAGGTGATCGTGACGGGCTCCGTCGAACGGGTTCCGCGTGCGGAGAGCGAGGCCTATTTCCGTTCCCGGCCACGCAGATCCCAGCTCGGCGCCTGGGCGAGTCACCAGTCAGAGGTGATCTCCTCCCGCGAGGTGCTCACCGACCGGCTGGCCGAGCTCGAGATCCGATGGCCCGGGAACGAATCGGTGCCGACCCCCCCGTTCTGGGGAGGCCTTCGGTTGGTACCGAACGCGGTCGAGTTCTGGCAGGGCCGCCCGGACCGCCTTCACGATCGCCTGCGCTATCGGATGATCACAGAAAGTGGGGCATCCGCGGTTGCGGGTGAGCCGGCGGCCAGCCCCGGCACGACCCACAGCCAGGCGCCCGACCGGGCTCCCACCTGGATCATCGAACGGTTGGCGCCCTGACGCCGAACCGATCCAGGCTGAAGAATCCGACCGCCGGTGGCCCCGATGCACAACATGATTCCGGCAGGTGAACGGCAGGTGAGCCGACCCACCGGATCGACGGTTCACGACCGACCCCACACCTTGCCACCGCGACGCGTTTAACACAGATGAACACCCAACGTTTCCGCTACGTCGGACCCGCCCACCCCGTGACGATGCGGGAATTGGTACCTTTCTGCCTGCAGCCGTACCTGATCAGCAAACGCTGATCCGCGTCCCGCGCCGACTCGCCGCCCTCCGGCTGGTCGGGCACCTTGACGGGCCGCCGGCAGCGCGTGTCAAGGGCGACCCGTCACAACGTAGGGAGACGGATTCATGCGGATCACCAGAATGCGGGCCGTGGCGGCCGGCGTTCTCGGAGCGGCCCTGATAGCGGTCGCCCCACCGGCCTCGGCAGCCACGACGACGACGTCCACCAGCCCCAGCGCCTCCCCGACGGTGGAAGCCACCACCACCACGGAGCCGGAGGCACACCTGACCTCGCCGGAGACGACCGAGACGCCGTCGGCGGACGAGTCGGCCACGCCGGACCCGGACGTTTCCGCGACTCCCACGGCGACAGACACCCCGCAGACAACGGCGGACGCCACGGCCAGCGCCACGGCGACGGAAAGCGCGTCACCCACGTCGACCCCGACCGAGGGCACCGGTGACCCGGTCCTCGACGGCTTCCTGTCCCTGCTCCCGTTCAAGGTGCCGCTGGACAAGGAAATCGACGGGATCGAGGACTTCGAGGCCAACCCGTTCGTCCTCACCTTCAAGTGCGGCGCCAACGGCCCCGACTGGACGCTGCAGAACACCCAGGACAGGGCCTTCGGGTTCGGCTGGTTCGACACCAGCCTCGGCGCCGGCATCTCCGAGATCGGCCCCGGTGAGACCCTGACTCTCGACTCACACGGCGGGGCCGTGGTCGCGGCCCCGTGGGACGCGGAGACCGGCTACCTGCTGGTGACCCTGCCCACCGTCGGGGTGTCCGACTGCGAGGGCACCGACCCGCCGGCGGCCGTGCCCGCCGTGCTGCCCATCGCTGCCCCCGCTGCCACGACGGCGGTGCGCACCGAGCCGTATTACACGGGATGACACGTCACCACGAAGCGCTCGCCGAGCGCTCGACCGGCCGCCGCGCCCTGTCACGGACAGGGGCGGCGGCACTGGCCGTTGTGCTGGGCGGCGTGATCCTCAGCGGCTGTGGCGGCGATGACGGGGCTTCCGGGCCGGCCGCGGTTCCCGCGGCGGTCCAGAGCCAGCTCGCCGCCGTCGCCGGGCTCAACCAGGGCACGAGCACCGTGCTGACCGCCAGCGGCGCCAGTGTCGACATCTACCAGGCCCCCACCGCCGCGAAGCCGACGCGCAGCCTGTCGAACCCGAACGAGAACGGCGCCCCGCGGGTCTTCCTCGTGCAGGCGAAGATGCCGGGATGGTGGCAGGTCCTGCTGCCCGTCGAGCCCAACGGAAGCACCGGCTGGGTGAAGGCCGAGCAGGTCACCGCGAGCCAGACGCCCTACCGCATCGAGGTGGCGCGTGGCGCGCACGTGCTGCGCCTCTTCAACGGCGATCAGAAGATCGCCGAGGAGAAGGTGGCCATCGGCACCTCGGACACTCCCACCCCCGGCGGCCGCTTCTTCCTGATGGAGCTGCTGCGCCCGAGCAACCCGAACGGTGCCTACGGGCCGTACGCGTTCGGCCTGAGCGGGTTCTCCACCAGCCTGGAAGACTTCGGCGGCCGCGATCCCGTCATCGGGATCCACGGCACGAACGATCCGAGCTCGCTGGGCCGCGACGTCAGCCATGGCTGCATCCGGCTGAGCAACGACTCGATCACCCGGCTGGCACAGACCGTCCCGCTGGGGACGCCAGTGGAGATCGTCGCCTGATCCCGGATGATCCCGGGCTGATCAGCCTTACCCGCGTGATCAGCCCGGGGCCCGATCCACGCTGATGTTCGGTCCGCGCCGCCCAATGCCCGGTCGACGCCGAGGCTCACCCTGCCGTCGCCGGGCCGGCGCGCCATAGGCCAAGGCCAGCACTGGCATCGCCGCTACTCGAAGATCATGGGATTTTGGTCGTCCCGACGACCGGGATCCTCAACTCTTGTCTGGTCGCAACGGTTGCCCGAGGCGCGGCCCGGGGTCACCGCTCGAAGATCATGGGATTTTCGTCGTCCGACGACCACGATCCTCAGGTTCTTGCCCGACAGCCGACAGCAACGGCTTCCCGAGTTCGGGATTCTGTCGCCGTGCCGCGGATGGACGCTCCGTTTCGGACTCGCTCTGTCGGGATCAGCCCCGATGACGCTCCGGCGGACGGGTGTGCCCGTGGCGCGTCGGCACGAGCTGCCCTCCACATCCCGCACCGACGCGGCCACGTCCGATGGAGCCCGTCACTTCCCCACCGGATGGACGGGCGAGGAGTCGAGCCCGCCGCCTCCCTGCCCACCTCAAGGGTGGCCAATCGCGGCCGAGTGAACCTGCGGACAGGGGAATCAGATGGTGTCGGATAGCCGACACGACCACCGCTTGCGACTAGACCAAACAACCCGATAAAGGAAACATCCGACGATCCGCCGCACCGGGCCGCGCCGGGCGATTCAGATCCGCTTCGGCGCCGATGCCCCACCGGCCGACGCGTTCCGGGCCTGTGCGTGCCGTGCGAGGGCGTCACGGCGCTCCACCGCGTGGTCCACGATCGGGCCCGGGTACCCGTTCGGTGGGCCGCCCGGGCACTTCCACGGCTCGTGGACCAGCTCGGCGGGCAGACCGCGCAGCTCGGGCACCCAGCGCCGGATGTACTCCCCGTCGGGATCGAACCTGCGGCCCTGGGAGACGGGGTTGAAGACGCGGAAGTACGGCGCCGCGTCGGTGCCGGTGCCGGCCGTCCACTGCCACCCGTGGTTGTTCGAGGCGAGGTCGCCGTCCACCAGCCGTTCCAGATACCAGCGAGCCCCGTGCGTCCAGTGGACGTGGAGGTCCTTGCAGACGAACGACGCCTCGATCATCCGTACCCGGTTGTGTACCCAGCCCTCGGCCAGCAGCTGGCGCATCCCGGCATCGACGATGGGATATCCGGTTCGCCCCCACTTCCACGCCTCGAAGCTCTCGCCGGGTGGTTCATAGGACATCCGGGCCAGGGTGTCGGAGAGGTCGCTCCGTGCTGAGGATGGATTCGCCGCGAGGACATCCGCGTAGAACTCCCGCCACGCGATCTCGCTACGGAACTTCTCCGCCGACTCCATTACGCCGTCCGTGGCGTCGTCGGTGGCGCCGCCGGTCGCGGGAGCCGTCGCCGCGCGCACGCCGTCCAGCACCGTTCTCGGATGTATGCAGCCCCATTTCAGGTAGGGCGACAGGCGCGAGGTGGCGTCGGCCGCCGGCTCGTCGCGGTGCCGCGCGTAGTCGCCGAGCGGCCCACGCAGGAAGGCGTGCAGGCGGTCGTGTGCGGCCTGCTCACCCGGCGGGGGCAACGTGACGCCGTCGAGGTCGGGGTCCGGGGGAATCTCCTCGCTTCCCCCGCTCAGAGAGGCCGGATCAAGCCAGTCCGGCTCCGTCGGCGCGGGTGCGGCCGGCGCGGGCCATCCGTGCGCCTTCCAGGCCCGGTAGAAGGGGGTGAAGACCCGGTAGGGCGAGCCGTCCGGCTTGACCAGCCGGCCGGGCTCGACAGCGTAGGCCGAGCCGGTGCGCCGCAGCTCCCGTCCGCCTGCGAGCAGTGCCCGGGCGACCTGTTCGTCGCGGCGACGCCCGTGCGGCCCGTGGTCGGCCGCGATGTGGACGACGTCGGCACCGATCTCGCCCGCCACGGCGGGGACGACCTGTTCGGGGTCGCCGGTGCGCACGCACAGCCGACCGGCGAGCCTGCGGTCGAGATCCCGCAGGCAGCGGTAGAGGAACGCGAGCCGCACCGGCCCGGCCGGGCGGCGGAGCGCCTCGTCGAGGACGAACAGTGCCAGCACCGGGCCCTGCCCGGCCGCGGCGAGCAGGGCCGGGTTGTCGTCGAGGCGCAGGTCCCGGCGCAGCCACCACACGGTCCGACTCGATGTGGACGATCTCATCCACAGAAGGTAACGACCCACACACCGAAACACCCCATGGACCACTTCAGTGCCACGCAGGTCCACGGCGTGGCATCACTTCATCCTCGGCCACGCACTGTTGTGCTGTCGGGGTGACGCAGGCCGTGCAATGGGATCAGGGCATCTCGGACGCCTGGTCGCGAATGGCGCAGACCGGCCCCAAAATGATCGTCTTCGCTCTGATCCTCACGATCGGCGCGGTCGTCGTACGGGCCCTGCTCCGCCTCGCGGACCGGGCCCTGGAGGACAACGGTTTCGACCGTCTGCTGGCCCGCAGCGGCATCGGCCGGCTGCTCCGCTGTCGGGACACCATGGTCCGCGACGGGCTGTTCCGGCTCGCCGCCGTGGCAGGTCTGCTGGCCGTCCTGCGCGTCGCGCTCGGCGTCTTCGGTCCCAGCCCGGCCGACCGGATGGCCGGCGCGGTCCTGGGAGTGCTGGTGCGGCTCCTGCTGGCGATCGCGATCGTGCTGGTCGGCCTGGCGCTGGCCGGCATCGCGCGCCAGTTCCTCACCGACTCCTTCAGCGGGCTGCCCCACGGGCGCGCCCTGAGCCGGGTCGTCGCCGCGGCGGCCTGCCTCCTCTTCGGAAAGGCCGCCCTGGACGAGCTTGGCATCGGAACCTCCGTCACGACCCCGCTGCTGTACGCGGTACTCACCGCCGGCACCGGCGTGCTCGTGGTCGGAGTGGGCGGCGGGCTGATCCGTCCGATGCAGAGCCGCTGGGAGGAGATTCTCGATCGCGCCGAGGACGCCGCCGAGGACGCTCGTGCGGCCTGGCGGACCAGCCACCCGCCGGCGGCGCCCACCACACCGCCACCCTCATCCACCGAACAGGCGTCCCCCGCCGGCCAGGCAGCCTCAGCCAGCCAGGGAGCCTCCGCCGGCCAGGCAGCCTCAGCCAGCCAGGCAGCCTCAGCCAGCCAGGGAGCCTCAGCCAGCCAGGCAGCCTCAGCCCGCGAGGGGTCCTCAGCCGAGCAGGTCCGCCGCGAGACCCGCCCGGCGCCTGGGCCGCGGCCCCCCGTCCCGCGGCGCCCGCCCATCCCACCGCCAGGCGAACGGCCGATGCCGGCACTGCCGCCGCGTCCGTCGACGGCTACCCGCCGGATGGCCGATCCCCGGGGACCGATACCGTCTGCGGACCGCACCGTCCCGCCCCCACCGACGGGCACCGCGCCACGGTCCGGGCAGCCTGTTCCACCGCCCACACCCCCTGTTCGGGGGGATCAGCCCGGCCTCTGACCACGCTTCTGACCGACCAGTAGGGGCGCGTTCGGCAAACTACGACGCGCCACGACGCCGGGTGGGGCACTCTGGGAAGACGAGAACTACTTCGGGTCGCGGCGCGGCGCCGACGCCGCTCCGCACGACGGGGGGAGCCCCCTACGCCAGGACGAACAGCGGACGATCAGCACCTCGCGGAGGGCGACGCCACAGTGGCGTCACGAGATTGCGAGCGAAGGGACTTCCAGGTGAACGAGCCATCGGACATGGAACGTTCACGGCTGCTCCTTGGCTGGCTGGCAGCCCGTCGGGCAGTGGATCACTGCCTGTCCGACCTGCTGGCCGCCGGCCCCGCCGGTGAACGCAGGGTCCGCGAGTCGCTCGCGAAGGTCGATGACCTGGAGACACGCGCCCAGGTGGCATTCGATCGCTATCGCAGCGCGGCCGAGTCGGCCGAAACGGCGATGCCAGGTACCGAGCCGCCCCAGATCTGGCTGGCCGGCGCCGCGCCAGCCGCCGGCGCGGACGGAGCCGAGGACGGCCAGAACAGCAGGAACAGCGAAACGGGTCGCGGCCCGCGCAGCACCGTGGACAGAATCGGCCCGGTCGAGCGCGGTGGCCCGGTCGACCGCGGGATCGGTGCGGCCCAGAGCAGCGCGGCCCAGACGGCCCAGAGCGGTGCGACGCAGAACGGCGAGGCCCGCGCGTTCGACGCCGAGACGAGAAACGTCATGCCACTACCGATGCACTCCCGCAGCATGACCCCAGCCGGTCGGGAGCAGCCCGGAGCCGACCCCGCGGCGGATCGTTGGGCGCCACGTGAGCGCCCGCGACTGAACGTCGTGCGCGAGGGCGATCTCGCGCGTAGCAGTTCAAATACAAAGAGTAATCAACGACACCGTTGATGCGCGGCCAGGTTGGCGGCGCGTCAGAATACCCGTCGTGTCGGCCGCCCACCGCCGCCGCGTCGTCGCGGTCCGGCTTCTTACCTCGCTGCTCGCGACGATGATGGTCGTCACCGGCTGTGGACTCATCGGTGCCAAGGGTTCCTCCCCGCAGGCCAGCGCCACGGATAGTCCGGTAACCGCGACAACCTCGCCATCACCGTCGCCCACATCGGGCCCGGATGCCTTCGAGCGGAGTGGACGCGGTAGTCAGATCCGGCTGACGCTCCCGGACAGCGGCACGGTCGAGCCGTATCCCCTGGTCGTGGCTTTGCACAGCCTCTACCACGACGGCAGCGAGCCGCAGCTCGGCTGGGGCCTGGACGAGTTGGCCCGCTCGTCGGGCTTCGCGGTCGTCTACCCCGACGGCCTGAACCTGTCCTGGAACGCGGGTACCTGCTGCGGCGCCTCCGGCGCGGCAGGCGTCGACGACGTCGGCTGGCTGCGTTCACTCATCGCGCATCTGGAGACCGAGTACCCCATCGACCCCCGGCGAGTCAGCATCATCGGACTGTCGAACGGCGGAATGCTCGCCTACCGCTACGCCTGCGAGCACGGCGACGAGCTCGCAGGCTTCGCCGCCGTCGCGGCCAGCCTGCAGACGCTCAGCTGCGCCCCACCGGCGCCGCTGACCACAGTGGAGATCCACGGCAGCCTGGACGGGCACGTCCCCTACGCCGGGACATTGTGGTCGGAACCGTTGCAGACCGGGATCACGCCAGTGGACGTCAGCCTCGCGCCGTTCCGCGCGGTCGACGGCTGCCCGGCGCCCACCCAGCCCGGCGACACGAGCTACACCGGCGCGGACGGCCGCCCCATCGGTGCCAGCACGAACCCCACGGCGGCGTCCTCCGGCTCCGCCGGCTCACCCACCGGCGACGGAGCCGCGTCCGCGATCATCTCGGCCGCGGGACCCGACGGCCAGCTGGCCGGCTCCGGGACGGCGGCGGGGGCAGCTGTCCCATCGCAGCAGGCCACGCCCACGACCACGCCGGTCGCGATCCGGCACGAGACGCTCTGCTCGACGTCCGCCCACCTCGTCCAGTACGTCCTGCCGACGCTGGGGCACGGGTGGCCGGCGCTGACCGGCCCGACCGCGTTCAACACCGCCGCGGTGCTGTGGGACCTGCTGAAGGATGCCCGGTCGGCCACCGCCGGGCCGCGCATGTAGATCCCTGGCTCGCGCGGCCACCCTTCGAGGATCCCGCAGCCCTACGCCGCACCAGCGATTACCGGCCATTACTCCCATGAGGGACAAAAGGGGCGCCGATTCGCCTGGCGACCCACAAGAAGTGAGGATTTTGGTCGTTGGAACGACCAAAATCGTTCACTCTTGCGACCCGCCAACCCGCGCCACCGCGCCACCGGGCCACCGGGCTCTTGGAGGTCCGGCCGTGTTCGTGGAGCCCGTGACCTCCCCGCCCGCCGGCCGGTCAGGTCACGGGCTGGAAGGACGCCCGGAGCGCGGCCATGAGGGTGTTGAGCGTCCCCGAGGCCTCGGCGGGCACCCGGGCGATGAGCACGTAGACCGCGCCGGAACCGTCGACCGTGCGCATGAGATAGGACACGCGCTGCCCATCCCGGTCGTAGGAGCCGGCGAGTTCCTGTGTCGGCGCGCCGGACGAGTCGGTGGCGGCGCCGGAACGATCCTGGCTCAGGCCGCTGACGCTGCCGAACTCACCGGCCTGCACCTTGCTGAGGGCGGTGGCGGCGTCCGCCCCGGCCACCCGGGCCACTCCGATCATCTGCGGGCCGTACTCGGCCGAGGTCCCGGCGGCGCCGGCACCCGGCTCACCGAAGAAGACACCGGTGTTGTCCTGGCGCTGCTTCCAGGACCCCGGATGGGAGAACGTGGCCTTCTGAACGGCGTCCGTGTAGGCCACCCAGTCGGCCGGCACCGTCACCTGGGGCTGGGCACTCGCGGCGGCGCTGGGAGCCGGGGTGGTCGCCCCCGCCGCCGTGGTGGGAGTCGCGGACGGTTCGGTGCCCGTCGCGCCCGTCGCGGACGTCGTGTCGTCGCCGCTGGGCCGCACCTTCTCCCAGACGACTCCCGCTCCCACCCCGACCCCGAGCGCCACGCCCAGCACGACCAGAGCGATCACCAGGCGGCGCAGGAAGGGCCCCAGCCCGGTGTCCTCGCCGCCGGGATAGTCGTCCTCGAAGTCGTCGTCTCCGACCTCGGCCGGGAAGTCCGGTTCGTCGCCCGGGTCCGCGTCGCCGAAACCGCGCCGACGGGCCGCCGGGCGACGGCGTGGCCCGGTGCCGGCACGCTCCGCTCCGCCCAGGGCATCCCGACCATCGAGATCCCTGCCATCGAGATCGCGGCCATCCGGGTCGGCGCCACGGCCCGCATCCGCGCCACGGCCGGACAGGCCGCGTTCCTGGCCTGCCCGGTCAGGGTCGCGATCCCGGCGGCCTGGGCCATCCGGATCCGCGTCCCGGTAGGAACGAGCGGCGCCGCCCACCGGTTCGACGCGCGGCGGTGCCGTCGCGGAACGCGCCGGTCCCTGTTGGTGAAGATCCCCACGGGGTCCGGTGCCATATCGCGGATCCGTCCCGGCGGTGTTCGCCGGGACGGGCCACTGCCCCGTACCCACGGCGCCCACAGCGCCCATCGCACCCGTCGCACCAGCGGCACCCGCCGCGCCGAGAGCCCCCTGAGCACCGGTGGCGCCCTGGGGGCGGGGTGACGTGCGCGCCGCGCCTGCCCGCGGCACAAGAGCGCGCCGCACGGACGTCCCGCCGGAGCGGGTGTCGGTCGGTTCGTCCCAGCCGTTGCCGGGCGGGTAACCACCGGCGGTGGGCCCGGTCGCGGGCTGGCCCATGGCGGGGAACCGGCCTCCCGCCGGATCCGCGGCAGCCGGGCCTGGTGACGGATGGCCACCGGCGGGCGCGCCAGGTGCGTAGCCGGCCGTCGCGGCATAACCGGGCCCCGCGGGCTGGGCAGACGCGAACTGTCCGGTCAGAGGGTCCAGGCCATCCGACGGATAGGCCTGCGGCGGCTGGCCCGGCTGTGGGTAGCCCGGCTGCGGCTGTCCCTGCTGCGGGTAGCCCGGCTGTGGGTAGCCCGGCTGCGGCTGAGCCGGCTGTCGATACCCCCCAGGCGGATAACCGCCCGGCGGGTAGCCGCCGTCCTGATATCCACCGCCCGCGGGATGCCCACCCGGATACGGCGCAGCGCCGCCATAGGGATCTCCAGGCTGCGAATCGTTCGGGTGCGGCTGCGGCTCACGTGAGCCGGGTTCGCCCCAGTACCCCTCGGGTTCCGCGCCGCCCTGCGGGTGCCCCCGATAGCCGGGGCGACCTGGATCTCCAGGGCCTCCCCTCCATGCACCGTCCGTCACCAGACAACCTCCGATTCCGGGACATGCAGGAAAAACCCGCGCGGTATACCGGTGTACCACGCCGTTGCGAGTGCGTTGCGCGAGCCCCCTTGACATTCGGGCCAGCCGGAGTCGAAATCCCGGCGAACAGCCGGGCCCCCTTCCCCGGATGCGACCTACGCCGAACGCGGCTCACCGTGCGCGGCACGCAACTCAGCCGTGCCGGCTCAACGCAGCGGGCGACGCAGTCATGACCGCCCAGCGACATCATGACCACATCCAACGGTCGACATGTCACGACATCATGCTCCGGCACTCACATCATGCCGCCTTCGCCCGAAAGCAGCACGAACTAGACGGGACCGTCACAGCCTGGCACAAACGTGCCGGGATGCCAGCCGATCACGCCGGCAGATCTTCCTCCGCCAGGGCCGTGGCCCCCCTTCGCGGCCGCCGGCCGAGGCATTTGTGAGTAGGCCTTCACAACCGCCGCATCAATGAGCGACCACCGTCCGGCGGGCCACATCGCGAGACGATGCAACGCACGCGGATCAGATCGGGCGACTGGGGGCGGGATCCCGGCGGGCGGCGAGCGATGTCCGGCCGCAGCCGACGGATCCGAGCGGCGGCAGACGACGACGCCGCGCCGGCACCACGGAGGCCACGCGCCCCAGACCTCACCCGGGCCGGCCCGTAACCTGCGGCGACGGCGTGCCGGGTGACCGCCACAGCGCGATCCGTCCTGGCGGGTTCATGCCGGCCTGACCCACGCATCGGGCAGTATGTCGTGGATCGGACACGCGCCGCGGTGCCTGGCTAAGCGGAACGTTGGTCGGAATTCAGGAATCGCTCAGGGTGCCGGGGGAAAGTGCCTACCATGACAGCCACGCACGACGCTCGGTCTCCCTGGGCACCGCCCGACAACCTGCCGGAGCGGACCAGGCCCGAGGCGGCCAGTTCGGAGGGGCCGATGGAGCCGCGGTCGCACGACAACCAGCAGCCTCCGGGCGGGCCGTCGTCCGGCGCGCCCGCCTCGACGCCCAGCCCCGCCGGGCCTGAGCAGACAGGCGCCTTCCCCGCCGTCCACACTCCGGCTCCGGTTCCAGCTCCGCCTCCGACCGGTGCGCGCCCCGGCCCGGGCGTCCCAGGTGGCTACTACCCGCCCGGCGACCAGCGGAGCAATCCCTACCCGCAGTCGGGGGAGCGGCCACCGGTGCACCCGGAGGCCTCCTACCGCCAGCCCTCGCCATGGGCCGCACAACAGGCCTCCACGAGCCAGGGCCAAGGCGAGCAGCGGCCGGGATACGGCTCCGGCGCCACACCTGGCGGTCCTGGCGGTCCGGGGCAGCAGAGTGCCTGGTGGAGCTCCTCCTGGGGATCGCCGGTCACCCCGCCCGCGCCCGGTGGGCAGGCGCCCGGATCTCCCGACGGACCTGACGGCTACGGTCGGTTCACACCCGCCACGCCGACGCCGGCGCCTATGCGGCGTCGCCGCCTGATAGCCGCAGCCGTGGCACTCGCGCTGGTGTCCGCCGGAATCGGTGGTGGTGTCGGCGCGCTGGTCGCGGGCGACGACTCGCCGGCCGCGGTCGTGTCGACCGATTCGGGCCTGCAGCAGGCGACCGGCGGCTCCAGCGGGGTCTCCGAGGCCGCCGACAACACGGTCTCCTCCGCCGCGCAGACCATCCTCCCGAGCGTCGTGACCATCGCGGAGGAATCCAGCCAGGAGGCCGGAACCGGGTCCGGCACGATCATCCGCTCGGACGGCTACATCCTCACGAACAACCACGTCGTCTCCGGAGCTGCGAACGGCGGCACCCTCACGGTCACCATGCAGGACGGCCGGACCTTCGACGCGACGATCAAGGCCACCGACCCAAGCGCGGACCTCGCCGTCATCAAGATCGACGCCACCAACCTGCCGGCCGCCACCTTCGGGCAGTCCGACGCGCTGCAGGTCGGCGAGCTGGTTGTCGCCGTGGGCAGCCCGCTGGGCCTCAACGGCACGGTCACCTCAGGAATCATCAGCGCCCTGCACCGCCCCGTGCGCACCGGCGACTCAACTGTTCAGGACCAGACGAACACCGTGCTGGACGCAATCCAGACCGACGCGCCCATCAACCCCGGCAACTCGGGTGGCCCGCTGGTAAACAGCAAGGGCCAGATCATCGGGGTGAACACCGCCATCGCGACGGTTGGCGGCAGTTCCTCGCCCTTCGGTGAGAGCCAGCAGTCCGGCAACATCGGGGTCGGTTTCGCGATTCCGGGCAGCTACGCACAGAAAGTTGCGGCGCAGCTCATCGACACCGGCACCGCCCGGCACCCCTATTTGGGAGTCAGCGCCAACACCGCGGGTGAGAACACCCGGTCCACGGCGGCAAGCGGCACCGGAGCAAAGATCCAGTCGCTGGTCGACGGCGGCCCGGCCGACAAAGCGGGCCTCCGTTCGGGCGATGTCATCACCAAGGTGGGCGATCGGACCATCACGGACATCGATTCACTGATCGCGGCGGTCAGGTCCCACGACATCGGAAACCAGGTCCAGGTGACGTACCTGCGCGACGGCCAGTCCAACACGGTGACCGTGACACTGCTGGAACAACCGCCCAATTCCTGAGCACCGGGCGGGCGACGGTTTTGGGAAACACCCGGCGGTTTCCGCACCAGCCACCAGGACCACGCCACGCCGGCGATGCCGGCGCGGATGTGTCGAAGATGCCTTCGTATAAGCTTGCTTCGGTGTCCGATGAAGGGGGATACGGCACCATGTTCAGCGTCAAGCTGACCATGGTGTCGAGGTGACGACAAAAAATCTTCACAACCTTCACCCCGGCCAGATCAGGCACCTCCTACTATTGAGCCTGCCTGACCGGTGACCAGGCCTGGCGCCACATTGGTCGCCAAACCTGGTCCCGGCGCCGAGACCAGGAACGTCGTCCCGGGGAGTTGCAGCTGATGAACGACGACGCGGACCTGGTGGCCCGTGTTCGGCGTGGTGATCGTCAGGCTTTCAACGATCTCTACAACCGCTACGCCGACGACGTCTTCTCGATGTGCCTGCTGATCCTCGGCGACCCGACGGTCGCCAGGGCGGCGGCCGGAACCGCGTTCGCCCTGGTGGCTCGAACGCGGTTGAATCCCCTCTCCGATCCGACCCGCCTGCGCCCCTGGCTCCTCGAGCTCGCGCGCGGCAGCGCGCTGGCCTGGTCCGGCTCGCCGCAGGCCCGCAGCGTCCCGGTTCCGCACGGCGTCTCGCCGGAGGAGCTGCTGGACGGTGCCATCGTGCCGGCGCCGACCAGCCTGCGAACCGGCCTGCAACGCACCTTCGACCGCGCGGCTGTCGCCGCCGCGGCCGCCGCGAACCGGCGGGCCGCGGAGCGCGCCGGCACCGCTGGTCCTGCTGGTTCCGCCCGAGGCGACGAAGCCACCGTCACCCCGCTCCCCGGCGCGGCAATCCCCGGAAACGCCCCGGCCTTCGGCGGCGCGCCGGCAGGTGCGCCCCCCGACCCTCGGGTCGCCTTCACCGCCTCTGGCGGCGGGAACGGCGTGGGCGTCCGCGCCGTCGGGCCCGAGGACGCCGTCACACTCGTCTCCCCCTCCACCGGGCTGCCGGCGGGGCAGCTCGACGAGCAGGCCACACCGCCAGGTGACCGTCCCGACGACGGGTCGGCGACCGGCCTGCCGCTGCTGGCCCTCGACCGGGCCCTGGCAGGCTCGAACGCCCGCGGCAACGGATTCTCCGACTTCCGGGCTCGGCCGACCATCGCGGTGGCGGCCGCGCTGGCAGTGGCCGTGGCCGGGCTCACCGCCGTCATCTCCTGGCCTACCGGGCGCGCCGAGCTGGTGGCCGACGCGGGCACCGGCATGGTGGCGATCACTCCGACGCTCCCCGCCGGCGCAGGCACACTGCCGACCGCGGCCCAACCGCCGGTCGTGCCGGTGGACGCGCCGCCCTCGCCGACGGTGGCAGGCGCCTACACGAGCCGCCCCGCCACCTCACGCCCGACGCAGATCGTCCGTGAGGTCGACGCGCCGAAGCCCTACACCCCGCCGCCGTCGAGGCCCGCACCGGCGCCCACGCCGCCGGCCACTGTTCAGCCACCGGCGCCCACCCCGGCGCCGCCCACCAGCCAGCCGACCGTGCCGGCCACCGTGGTGCCGACGACACCGCCGGCGCAGACACCCACCGGCCCGTCGTCGACCACGCCGCCTGACGGCAACGCGCCGACGCCCACGACGGTGCCACCGACGACGACGCACACCACGCCGACGGCCCCGCCGACCTCGGATCCGTCCACGCCGACGACCGGGGCACCGACGACTTCGACGCCGTCGTCGTCGCCCACGAGCAGCGATACGAACCGGTTCCCGTTCCCCCTGCCCTGGGCGACCAGTCCGGTTCCCGTCTGACCCATCCGGTCGAGGTCCGGCCCGGTCTCGTCGCGGGCGCCGGACCTCCGAGCGCCCGGTAGCCCGGTAGCCCGGTAGCCGGTTTGGCGAGTCGCAAGAGTGAAGGATGTTGGTCATTCCGACGACCAGAATCCTTCACTCTTGCGCGTCACCAGGCGACCCTTCGCCCCTTTTGCCCCTCTTGAGAGGGAATTGCTGGTGCCGCGCGGCGGTGCGGGATCCCTGGTAGCCGGCCGTACGGGTGGGGTTCGCATTCCGTCGGCACGGCTCCGCCAGGCCCATGCTGGTGGCCCGGATCCGCTGGTAGCCCGGATCCGCCGCGTCTCAGGATTCTGCTACGGGCTCCTCCGGCGACCACGATCCTGAGATCCTGTTCGGCAGCATTGGCAGCATTGGCAGCCCGGAGCTGTCGACCGCCGGCCCGCGCCCCGGCCTGCCTCAGCGCACCCTGTGGAAGGCTTCAGCGCACCCTGTAGAAGACCGTCGTCACGTACTGGTCGAAATCGTTGACGCGCAGGTAGAGGCGTAGCTGCCACTGGCCCGGCAGAGGCACTCCGACCCCTTCGGCGACGGCCTGGCCGTCCGCGACCCTCACCAGTGGAACGTCCAGGGGCCCGACGCCCGCCGCCGGCAGGCTCAGCTCGCCCTTGGCCTCGACCAGCCGCTGCGGCCGGCCCTGCGGGTCATAGGTATGGATGCGGATGGTTTCCAGGCCGGTCCTGGTGGGCGCGATCTCGACGTCGACGGTCATCGGGCCGGCGATCGCCGTCCTGGAGAACGGCGGCGCGTACGACTCCCGACCGGGAATGGTGTTCACGAGGATCGCGGTGACGGTGAGAACGGCGACGCCGACGATCATCTCGAAGATCACGCCTCGACGCAGCCCGGCGATGGCGAGCGAGGTGACAGCCTGATTCGGTGCCGTCTGATTCGGCGCCGCCTGACTCGAAGGCGGCTGTTCTGAAGCCGGCTGTTCCGAACCAGCCGGGAAGTGGCGGTGCACCCAGCGCTGGGCCAGCAGGCCCAGGCCCAGCGCACCGAGGACGAACCAGAGCTTGTACAGCAGAAGACGCCCGTACGTCGTGCCGAACAGTGCTCCGAAGGCACCGATCTCCCGCAGGGTCTGGAAGATCCCGGTCAGCACGATCACGGCGACCGCGACCATCGCGGTCCTGGACCATCGGGGCAACACCCGGGCCATCTCGTCGGCCCAGCCGGCCTCGACGGGCTCGCCATCGCCCAGCCCGTCGAGGCCGTAGAGCTTGTTGAGGCCCGGTAGCTCCATGGAACCGGCCGCCGAAACGGCTTCCGCACTCGCACTCGTGCCCGCGACGGCCCCCGTGCCCCGGCCGGACGAGACCGCGGCCGGATCCGCGGGGCTGGCGAACGAGCCGGGACCCCGGGGGGAGCCCTCGGCGCCGCCGGTGCCGGTGCCGGTGTGACGCGGCCTGGGCCGTCCGAGCAGTGACAGCCCGAGAACGCACAGGCCGCCGAGCCAGATCGCCATCGCCGTGGTGTGCAGCGTCATCGAGGCGGTCGCCAGCCAGACCAGCCCGCCCGCGCTCGCGTGACCGATCATCGCCATGGTGGTCGCGAGCACCAGCCCCAGCCCGGCAAGCTCGACCAGCCCTCGCCGGCCCGGCCCGGTCGGCTGGTGGCCAGCGCCGCCGCCCTCACCGCCGCCCTCGCCGGCAGGCTGCCGCACCCGGCGCAGCAGCGGGACGGCGAGCAGCAGCGCCAACATGCGGATCGCCAGGAGCTGGCCGTAACGATCCTCCAGGGTCACCGCGATCTGATCGGCGTCCAGGACGGAGGTGATTCCCTCACCCGACGAATACGGCCCCTGAAGCAGCAGCATGCCGATCGCACCGAACAGGCTGAGCAGCCAGCCGGCGGCGATCAGCCGGACCGGGCCGCGGCGGCGCGCACCGGCCGGCCAGAGCACCGTCAGGAAGAAGGTGGCACCGATCAGCAGGGCCGCGCCGGCGAAGGTCACCAGCCGGGCCGCGCCCAGCGCCACGCCGACCGCTCGTGATCCGCCGCCGCCCGAGGGCAGCGCCGCGGCCGCCCCGGCGTCGGGCGGCCCGCCGATGCCGAAGGCGAACGCGCCACCGACCGGATGACTGTCCGCGGAGACCACACGCCAGCTCACAACGTAGGTTCCCGTGCCGAGGCCCGAGCGCAGCGCGATCGTCACCTCCGACGCCGAGGAGCCGTTCTTCGCCTCACCATCGTCAGCCCGGGCGCCGGTGGCGTCGAGGACGCGAATCGCGTCGGACTTGACCGACACGGCTTCGCTGAAGGTCAACGTCACCCTGGCCGGGGCCTGATCGAGGGCCGCGCCGCCGACCGGGTCGCTGCGCTCCAGCACGGCATGGGCCGACGCCGGCAGCGCCGTGCCCAGCAGCGCGACGGCGACGATCCCCACGACCGTGAGCACCCGCCGAAGCACGCCGGACAACCCGCCCCCGCCCCCGCCCGGGCTGGGGCTACGGCGCGGGTGCGTGCGGTGGTCGCTGGCGCATCGATCGGGTCCGGTCATGAGGTTTCCGTTCTGAGTGATCTCCGGAGCGGGTGCCCCCGGAGCGGGTGCCCCTGGCGCCGGTGGCCGGGGGCACCCCAGGTGATCAGGCCCGCCGACGGGTGCTGATCAGCGCGAACGCGCCTGCGGCCAGACCGAGCGCTCCCAGCACGAGACCGGTGATCCCGAGCGCGCGTGCCGTGCCGTCCGATGTCGACGCCGACGCCGACGCCGATTCGTCGCCCGCCGCCGCGGAGTTCCCGGTGCCGGCATCCGCGTGCTCGTCGGCGGCACCGTCGTCATGGTCGCTGTCCGAAGCCGCGGCCGCGGTCAGGGTGACGGCCGGTGCCGGGTGGTCCGGCTCGTCCGTGCCAGGCTTGGCCACGTCGATCCAGCGGACGATCTCGCCGTCGGAGTAGGTCTGCAACGTCTTGAAGACCACCTGGTCGGCGTCGTCCGGCAGCGGGCCGGCTGAGACGTTGAAGGTGTCGAACTCGCCGGGCCTGATCCCGGCACCGTTCTCGGCTGTCCAGGTGATCTGCGTGACGACCTCGGTGATCTGCGTTCCGTGAGCGGTGAGCGGCTTCGCCGGCGCGCCCTTGGTCACCTTGTAGGTCCAGCCGGGCTTGGGCTGGACCGTCACCGAGGCGATCGGCGCGTCGGCTGGGAACTGCACGTCGAGCGCCGTGGTCGACGCGGTGTCGCTCTCGGTCGGAACCTTGAACGTCAGGGTGGTGTAGGCACCCTTGGCCGCCTCGGCCGGAGCGACGGTGACATGCGCGGACGCCGGAAGGGCCAGCGCGATGCTGCCTGCCGCGGCGGCGAGCGTGCACAGCGCGCCCCGACGGAGGCGAACTGCGCGGGTGGTGCGAGACATGGGACCTCCTCGAGGACCAGGCTGGTCCTCACGGGTGATCGGACTGGTTGACCCGAGCACCAGGGCCGTGGCACGGCGCGACAGACCGGCCCGTGCAGCGCGATCGAGCTGCTGATCATCGAGCTGCTGATCACGGGCGGACCGCCGCGGCGCCTCCGTCCAGGCGGACGCGCGGAACCCGCTACCGGGCTGTCGCCATCACTGCGGACACACCGGCGCGGGGACACGACCCCGGCCGGCGCGCCGGCGGGCCGCGCCAACCAGCGTCGGTTCCCAGCAGGAGAAGGTGCGCACACCAGCGCGCCCCCGCGCCACCACGACCACCACCACCACCAACGCCGTGGCGACCGCCACGATCGCTGCCGCCGACCCGGCCCAGCGCGGCGGCCATGCCGGCAGCGGCGTTGCGCAGCCGGGCCCACGTGCCCGCGCCCGATGCCATCAGCCGTGCGGCGGCCCGCAGGCGAGCCAGGACATCCATGAGCACGAACGCGACAACGGCGACGACCCGTTCGACGGCCACGCGCAGCGCCGCCGTCGCCCACAGCCGCCGCTCGCAGCGGCGCAGTGACACGGCCACGCAGCCGGCCGCGAGGGCATGAGCGGCGATCATGGGCCCGGCCGGGACCAGCTCGGCGAGCAGGTGGGCGCCGGCGCCCGGCCGCGGGCGAGCCGCCCCGGCCGCCTGGTGGTGATGCGCCTGGAGCGCGAACGCCGTGTGCAGGAGCACCTGGGCGGCCACGACGGCCGCGACCAGGGCGGGCAGTGCCCGCTCCCGGTCGGCGAACCCGAAGGCCACCCGGATCAGCAGCGCGGTGGCGACGGCGAGCAGCACGACCGGTGGTCGGGGGTCGCCGGCGGCGACGTGCGCCGCGAGTGCGAGGCACGTCGAGGACACGCCGAACACGGCCGCTCGCGCGAGCCTGCCTGTCCCCCGTGCACCGGTCATCGGTGCAAGCCTGCCACGTGCGGACGTCGCGGTCCGCAAAGACCACATCACGACATCAGCGGGTGGACGTAGCTGACACCGGCCGCACTCCGGAATCACGAAAGATTCCCGGCATTATGGACTTCACGCAGCCACGGAGCGCCGGATCTCCCAGCCCGTCGCTCTCGTCCGAGGCGCAGATAGGGTTCGTTCTCGTACCCCCTCGACCACGACCGGGGAGCCGGCGGTGACGACCAGCCGCACCCGGCCGCCGTTGTGTTGGTAACCGAAAGCGAGCGCTGATGGGTACAGCTGCGGGCCTGGGCGCGGGCGGTGAGGCGGGTGACGAGGCGGGCCGCGCCGGGAGCCCGCCCCCGGGGCGGGTCGTGCGCCTCTACCGATATCCGGTGAAGGGCTTCAGCCCGGAGGAACTGACCGAGGTGTCGCTCACCCCCGGCGACGGCGTGCCCGGCGACCGGATGTTCGCGCTGGCCCGCCCGGACACGGAGTTCATCGAGGACGAGCCCGTGTTCCTGCCGAAGACCCGCTTCGTCATGCTGCAGAAGGACGAGGCGATCGCCCGGATCCGCACCTGCTACGACCCCGCGGCCGGAACGCTCACCTTCGGCCTCGGCACCCCCGGCGGGCAGGTCCGCGCCGATCTGACCACCCCGGCCGGGCGCGCCGTGTTCGAGGAGTTCGTCCAGTCGCAGCTCGGGCCGGGCCTCGGGGGCCGACCGCGGCTGGTCGCCGCCCGCCGGCACCACCGCTTCACCGACGCCGGTGGTGCCGGGGAGGCCTTCATGCACGCCGTCTCGGTCATCAATCTGGCGTCGGTGCGCGACCTCGCGGAGCGGATCGGGCAGCCGGTCGACCCGCTTCGCTTCCGCGGCAACGTCTACGTGGACGGAATCCGGCCCTGGGCCGAGCTCGACTGGACCGGCCAGGAGTTCGCTCTGGGCGCGGCCCGGGTGCGGGTTCTGGCCCGTACGCCACGCTGTGCGGCGACCACGGTCAATCCGGACACAGGCGACCGTGACATCCGGATACTCAAGGAGCTGTCCAGTCACTACGGGCATACGGACTGCGGGATCTACGTCACCGTCCTGACCGGCGCGACACTGCGGCCCGGCACCTCCCTCACGCCGCCGGGCGGATACGAGGAGGCTCTGCCGTGCGAGTCGTGATCGCGGAGGACTCGGTGCTGCTGCGCGAAGGCCTGCGCCGGCTGCTCACCGAAGCGGGCTGTGAGGTGGTGGCGGCGGTGGGCGACGGCCCGGGCCTCGTCGACGCGGTCGCGGCGCACCGGCCCGACGTCTCGGTGGTGGACGTCCGGATGCCGCCGTCGCACCGGGACGAGGGGCTGCGCGCCGCGATCTCCGCACGGGAGAAGGTCCCCGGCTCCCCTGTTCTCGTCCTGAGCCAGTACGTGGAGAAGCAGTACGCCGGCGAGCTGCTGGCCGACGGCGTGGGGGCGGTCGGCTACCTGCTCAAGGACCGGGTGGCGGACGTCCGCGAGTTCGTCGAGGCGGTGCGGCGGGTGGCCGCCGGCGGGACGGTGATGGATCCCGAGGTGGTGGCGCAGCTGCTGGCGAGCAGCCGCCGCAACGACCCGCTGACCTCGCTGACGCCACGCGAGCGCGAGGTGCTCGGGCTGATGGCCGAGGGGCGTTCGAACACGGCGATCGCGGCGGCCCTCGTGGTCAGCGGCGGAGCGGTGGAGAAGCACATCTCGAACGTGTTCACCAAGCTCGGGCTGGAATCGTCGGGCAACGACCACCGCCGGGTCCTCGCCGTCCTCGCCTATCTGCGACGTTCCTGAGCCAGCCCCGCCGGTGGAGGTCGCCATGGCGCCGCATCCCCTCGACCCGCTCTCGGCCGCCGAGATCAGCCGGGCTTCGGCGCTGCTGCGTGCGGTTGCGCAACTGGGGCCGGAGTTTCGTTTCGTTTCCGTTGAGCTTCAGGAGCCACCAAAAGCCGCGCTGGTGGCCCGCGAGTCCGAGCGCGAGGTCGCCGACGCGCTCGCGCCGCCGGACCGGCAGGCGTTCTGCGTCCTGTACGAGCGCGGAACACGGCGGACGCACGAGGCGGTCGTCTCGCTCACCGCGGGCACCGTGGTCGACCTGCGCGTGGTGCCCGGGGTGCAGCCGTCGATCATGATGGACGAGGTCCTGGCCTGCGAGGACGCCGTCCGCGCCGACGGCGCCTGGCAGGCCGCCATGGCCAGGCGCGGGGTCACCGACCTTTCGCTCGCCATGATCGACATCTGGTCCGCCGGGTACACCGGAAGCGACGACGATCCCGCGCGGCGCCGGATCGCCCGCCCGCTCACGTTCGTCCGGGCGGCCCCTGGAGAGAACGGTTACGCCCGGCCCGTGGAAGGGCTCACCGTCGTCGTCGACCTCGACGCGATGGCCGTGGTCGAAGTCGTCGATCACGCGGCGGCGGGCGACGACGCAACGGGCGACAACGCCACGGGCGACGATGGACCGGCAGGCGACGCGACGACAGGCCACGCAACGACAGGCCACGGAATCGTGCCGTTGCCGCCCCGGCCCGGCAACTACATCCCGGGGCTGATGACCGCCGATCCGGGCAACGTGCCGGCGTTCGACCGGCTACGTGACGATCTGCGCCCGATCGAGGTCAGCCAGCCGCAGGGAGCGTCCTTCACCCTCGACGGGCAGGCCCTGCGCTGGCAGCGCTGGGAGCTCCGGGTCGGCTTCACGCCCCGCGAAGGGCTCGTCCTGCACCAGATCGCCTACGTGGACCGGGGACGGCGCCGGCCCCTCATCCAGCGGGCCTCGGTGTCGGAGATGTTCGTCCCGTACGGGGACCCGGCGCCGACGCACCGCGTCAAGAACGTCTTCGACATGGGCGAGTACGGGGTCGGCCGGCTCGCGAACTCGCTGCGGCTGGGCTGCGACTGCCTCGGCGAGATCACCTACCTGGACGCGGTCGTGAACGACTCCGCGGGTGAGCCGGTGACCATCCCGAACGCGGTGTGCATCCACGAGGAGGACACCGGCATCGCCTGGAAGCACACCGACTTCCGGACAGACCACGTCGAGGTCCGGCGGATGCGCCGGCTGGTGATCTCGATGATCAGTACGGTGGGTAACTACGAGTACGGGTTCTTCTGGTACCTCCACCTGGACGGCTCACTGGAGTTCGAGGTGAAGCTGACCGGCGTGATCTCCTCCGGCGCAGTCCGGCCGGGAGCGTCGCCGACCCACGGTGTGCTGGTCGCGCCCGGCCTCTACGGACCCAACCACCAGCACTTCTTCAACGTGCGCCTGGACATGGAGCTCGACGGCGGCCCGAACTCGGTCGTCGAGGTCGACTCGGAGCCCGAGCCCCCGGGCCCGGGCAACCCGACCGGCGTCGCCTGGCGCACGAAGGAGACGCCGCTGCTCACCGAGAGCGAGGCCCAGCGCGTGGTCGACCCGGCCGCCGCACGCTTCTGGCGGATCACCAATCCCCGCCGGCACGGGCCGCTGGGCCGCCCGGTCGCCTACCGGCTCGTCCCCGGCCACACGGCCCCGCTGCTGGCGCATCCGGCGTCCCATCAGGCGGCCCGGGGCAGGTTCGCCGCGCGCAATCTGTGGGTCACAGCCTTCGATGAGAGCGAGCGCTTCGCCGCCGGCGCCTACCCGAACCAGAGCGCGGGCGGTGAGGGGCTCCCGCGGTACGCCGCCGCCGACCGGCCGGTGGCCGACACCGACATCGTCGTCTGGTACAGCTTCGGCGCCCATCACGTCGTCCGGCCCGAGGACTGGCCCGTCATGCCGGTGAGCCGGATCGGCTTCGAGCTGCGCCCCGACGGCTTCTTCGACGGCAACCCCGCGCTGGACCTCCCTCCCACCGCACACGACGGCGCACGCCGAGGAACGGACCACGCAACGGACCACGGAACGGGCCACGGAACGAGCCGCGAAGCGCACCGGCCGGCCGCGGGCACCGGGCGATCCCACCTGGGTGGGGGCACCGCCGAGGGGGCA
This sequence comes from Parafrankia irregularis, assembly GCF_001536285.1. Classification (NCBI taxonomy): domain Bacteria; kingdom Bacillati; phylum Actinomycetota; class Actinomycetes; order Frankiales; family Frankiaceae; genus Parafrankia; species Parafrankia irregularis. Next base: position 76,340 of record NZ_FAOZ01000011.1, read on the forward strand.
TGCGGTTGCTGACGGGCGGGCCCCGCGACACGTGGCCCACGCGACACGCACGGCCCCGAAGGTCATGTCTTGCCCCAGAACGGGGGTACCTGCCCTAGGCTCCGGAAGATGTGAGCCCTGTTCTCGCCTCGAATCGGGCCGGGAACCTCGTCCGTGCTCTGATCATCATCGCCATCCTGGTCCTGATCATGCGCACGGCGTACCTGCTCTGGGTCTTCCACACGCCGGCCTGGACGTCCCGCCCGCACGACGTCCAGTACTGCGGCGGGTGGTACGAGCGAAGCGAGACCCCTGACCTCACCGGGGCCGAGGCCCGCAAGCGCGCCGGTGGCCGGCTCAAGCAGGTCATGCGGTCGCCGGTGCTGCGGCCCATCACGGCCTACAAGCCCGGATCGGCCTGCCCTCGGTACATCTTCGCGAAGGTCGCCTCCGACACGTACGTGCAGTACGAGATCACCGACGACTGACCGGCACCCACGCGACCGCGCCCCCGCACAGCCGCCCGCGCCGCCCGGTGGCAGGCCAGCGGAGCAGGTCAGCGGGGCAGGTCAGCGGGGCAGGTCAGCGGTGGCTGAGCTTGTTCGCGTGCCGCGCGGCGGCGTGCACGTGGACCCGGGCGTGGATGGAGGTCCGCTGCGCCAGGGCCGCCCGCACGGCGCGGTGCAGCCCGTCCTCCAGGTAGAGCGTCCCGTCCCATTCGACGACATGCGGGAACAGGTCGCCGTAGAAGGTCGAGTCGTCGTCCAGCAGGACGTCGAGCGCGAGCACCCGCTTCGTCGTCACGAGCTGGTCAAGCCGCACCTGCCGCGGCGGAATCGCGGCCCAGTCCCGCTGGCCCAGGCCATGGTCGGGATACGGGCGACCGTCACCGACCAACTTGAAGATCACCCGGCACCTCCTTACTCGGGGGCGTGAGACTGCCCGACCACAACAGCCTAGAATCCTCCGCCCGCGCGCCGGATCCCGGTGTCCTTCCAGCCGCGCGTTGCGCAGACCTTGGGAATTCTGGCCGAAGTTGATCTGAGATGCGGACCTGTAACCAGACGAATGACTTGACCAACTCCCCATCTGCCACTTAAGTAAGCCTTACCTGATGCCAGAGGAGGTCCGGTGACGAGTCCCAGCACGGACGTCGACATGCCGGTGCTGGCCGAACAGGCGAGGACGATCCTCGCCGGCGGCCGGCGCGCGCTGCTCACCCTGCCCTGCGCCAACGTGCGCGGCTGGGCCGGACTCATCGACGACGGCGGCGAGCCGCTGCTGATCGTCGGGGCGGACAGCCCTCCGGTCCACTGCGCCGGCGCGGGTCGCCGCGCTCGCGTCGACGTCTGCGGCCACAACGGCGAACGCCTGGTCCTCGCCGGCGTGTTGCGGCTGGCACCGGAGAGCACCGAAGATCTCGTCGATCGCCTGGCCGACCTGGGCCGCACCATCTCGGTGACCGCCGGTGATGTCAGTGATCTCCGTGTCCTGTCCCTTTCAGTGGACGACGTCCTGATCTGCCTGCCGGACCGCGCGGAACGCGCAGATCGCGGGCTCGGTGCGGGTCGGGCGGCCCAGAACACGGCCACGTCACGCTCCAGGCCGGCCGGTCCCGCGGCGGCCTCGTCCTCGTCGTCCCGCGGGTCCCGGATTGGTCGGTCAGGGCGCGGATCACGGCGTGCGAACACCGTTCGGCTGGACGGCCGCTGGTCGGCACTCGGCCCCGCGCGCCGGGTCGATCTCAGCTCGTACGCCCTCACCGAGCCCGACCTGATCGCCGCCTACGCCCCGGATCTGGTCCGGCACCTCAACGATGAGCACGCGGCCCAGGTGCGGCTGCTCGCGGCACACGGCGTCGTGCCCGCCGGGGCCCCGCAGGAGGTGACCGGTGCGTCTGTGCGGCCGCTCGAGGTCATCGGCGCGTCGGTGACCTCGCTGGACCGCCGTGGGCTCGACCTGTGGCGCATCGACCCCGACGGCGCACGCCAGGTCCGAGTGGCCTTCAGCGCACCGCTGGTCGAGCCGCGCTCGCTCGGGCGCGAGCTGCGCCTGCTGCTCGACGGGACAGCACACGGAGCCGACGGGACGACATGCGGAACCGACTAGCTGGCCTGAAGAGTTGAGATTCTGGTCGTCAGGGTTCAGGTCGCCCGTCGCGAAACCACGCCAGTCAAGATCGACAATCGGCGGCGCGGCCGAGATCGCCACCGTTCGAAGATCATGGAATTTTGGTCGTCCCGACGACCACAATCCTCAACTCTTGTCCAGCAGCAGGCCAGTCGCAGCGGCCTGCCGGGCCGCGGCCCCGCACCGATGACCGAGCGTGACCATGGGAGCAGCTTTGGCCAGCACCGACAGCGTGATCGACCAGCTGTTCCCGGTCGACGGCACGCCCGAGGGCGACCCCGCCCACCCGAAGATCACCAGCATCGGATGCGCTTTCGCCGTTCGACTCACGGGTCGCCGGCTGGGCACGGGCACTGTCCATACCGGGCCCCAGAGGGGCTGCGCCGGGCTCATAATCATCGGCGGACGCACCTGCCCCTCCCGTCCGGAGGTCCGATGCCGCACCCGCCGCTCCGCCGCACCCGGCCGAACCGGCCGAACCGGCCAGCCCAGCCGACTCCGCCAGCCCACCCGGCTCGGAGAACGTCCGTCGTTCTGAGCGGTCTGCTGCTCGCCGGCCTCGCTGTCACGGGCTGCTCGTCCGGCTCCGGCTCCGGATCGGGCGCCGGCACCGAAGGCGACAGGAAGACCACGCCTGCCCAGACCGGGGCGGTCGCCGACGATCGCTCACCGGCGGTGGCCTCCGCGCAGCCCGGCGGGGCACCGGGCAGTCCGGCGGCCGTGCGGACCACGCGCATCAAGGGTGCCGGTGGGAACGTCGATGTCGGATTCGTCGACCTGCGGGTGGACGGCAGGCTCCTGCAGCTGGATCTGCTCTTCACCCCCCGCTACGCCGACGATCCCGGCACCGAGATCTCGCTCTACGAGATGGCCGGCCGGCGCGATGCCAGCGTGACCCTGATCGACACCACGAACCTGCTCCGCTACACGGTGGTGGAGGATTCCGGCGGAGTGGCCCTGGCCCCGGCCGCAGGCACCACCCGGGCCCGCAACAACGAGGCCGTCTCCGGCACGTACACCTTCGCCGCGCCGCCGGCGAGCGTGACAGCTCTGGACGTCTATCTCAACGACCAGCTGATCGTCGACGATGCCCCGATCAGCCGCTGACCGGAGCGCCGGGCGGGCCGTCGGGCCGGCGCTCGCCGTCTGTGCCCTTGCCTGTGTTCTCGTCGGCCCGGGCAGCCCGCGCGCGCTGGGCGCCACGGCCGACCCGTCGGCCGCCGGTCCGACGCGATCCGCGGACGTGCCCGACGAACATCTCACCGCGTCGGTACGCGGCCTCGACACCGCCGGGTCGGTGCTGACGATCGATCTGGCCGACGCCGTCAGCCCACTGCACTTCGAGGAACGCCGGGATGACCAGTTGGTCGTCACGATCAGCGCGGATGTGCTGTTCGCCTTCGACTCCGCCGACCTGACGGACGTCGCCCGCTCCGAGATCACGAAACTCGCCCCACGGGTCAGGCCCGGCACCGAGACGGTCACCGTGCTGGGTCACACCGACAAGCTCGGCACCCCGGCCTACAACGTGATGCTCTCCCAACGTCGCGCCGACGCGGTCGCCCGTGTGCTCCGCAGCCTGCTGCCGGCCGGGACGAGAGTTTCGGCGACCGGCCGCGGCGGCGCCGACCCGGTCGCTCCGAACATCCATCCGGACGGATCGGACGACCCCGACGGCCGCGCGCTGAACAGGCGAGTGCAGATCAGCTTTCCCGCCAGCTGACCTCGCGCGCCGTTGGCCTTCTCCCCCCGGCTGCCTACCGGCCTGACCTGACCTGGCCTGGGCCGGGGCCAAGCGTGGCCAGCCGTTCCAACCGCGACACCGCGACACCGCGGTTCTGGGGCACCGCGGTTCCGCGGAACCGCGGCACTGCGGCACCGCGGTTCCGCGGAACCGGAGGCTGGTGCCGGTTCTGCTCGCGGGTCAGAGCCGGCCCGCGGCATTCGCGCGAGATTCCGGGTGATCCGGCAATCCACGCTGATTTGACATCCGGATCGACAACCGTTTTCATTTTGCCATGCGCCCCGCCTCACTCCGTGCCGCGGTCGGAAGACGATCAAAGCGTCACCCCGCGACCGCCCGGCGGGCGTGCCTCACCGCCTCCGTGGTCGCCACCGCACTCACTGCGGGCCTGGCGGCCTGCGGCGGTTCCGGTGCGGGGTCCTCCGCGGGCAGGGAGGAGTCGGCACCACGCGTCGTGGCGACCACGACCTATGCGGCCGATTTCGCGCGGGCCATCGGAGGCGACGGCATCCAGGTCACGCAGATCCTCCGGCCAGGGGTGGACCCGCACGACTACGAGCCCTCCCCAGCCGATCTCGCGGCGATCGCCGACGCGGATCTCCTGATCGAGAACGGGGTGGGGCTGGAGAGCTGGCTGGACGACGCGATCTCGGCGAGCGGTTTCGACGGTACCGAGGTCGTCATGGCCGACGGGGTCACGATCCGCCATCCGGACGACTCCGAAGAGGCCGCCGCGGCCGAGGCGCACGACGAGCATGAGGACCACGAAGAGGGCGATCCACATATCTGGCACGACCCCCGCAACGTGAAGATCATGGTTGGCAACATCGAGAAGGGCCTCGCCGCCGTTGATCCCGAGAGCTCGGCGGAGTACCAGGCCAATCTCGCGGCATACCGCGCCAAGCTCGACGAGCTGGACAGCGAGACCCAGCGCGAGATCGACAGCATTCCGGTGGCCCACCGCAAGCTCGTGACCAACCACGATTCCTTCGGCTACTACGTGCAGCGGTACGGCCTGGAGTTCGTCGGCTCGATCATTCCCAGCTTCGACACCTCCGCCGAGCTCTCCGGCCGGTCCATCGACGACATCGTCGGGAAGATCCGGGCCTCGGGCGCCGTCGCCGTCTTCTCCGAATCCTCGCTTCCGCCGCGAACCGCACAGACGATCGGTAGCGAGGCAGGCGTCCGCGTGATCTCGGGCGAGGACGCGCTGTACGCGGACACCCTCGGGCCAGCCGGTTCCGCCGGCGCCACCTATCTGGAAGCTCAGCGCCACAACACCGACACGATCGTCGACGCACTCCGGTGAGCGGCCCGACCAGCGCCCCCGCCGTCGCGGTACCTGAGCAGGCGAGCACGGATGTCCGGCCCTCGGCCAGCGAACAGACACCCGTCGGCGACCAGCTTCCCGTCGGCGACCAGCTTCCCGTCGGCGACCAGGCTGCCACCAGCGACCGGGCTGCCACCGGCACCGCGCTCGCCTTCGATGACGCGGCGATCGCCTACGGCCGCTCCACGGTGCTCCACAGCGTGCACGGCACCCTGCACCAGGGCCGGACGCTGGCGCTCATCGGGCCCAACGGCGCCGGCAAGTCGACCCTGATCAGGGCCGTGCTCGGGCTGCTCCCCGTGAGCTCCGGATCGATCACCGTGCTGGGCCGGGCACCGGCGGCGGCGCGCCGCGAGGTCGCCTACGTGCCCCAGGCCGACACCCTCGACCGGGACTTCCCGATCTCGGTCGGCCAGGTCGTCCTGATGGGCCGCTACCGCGGAATCGGTTGGATCCGCCGCCCGGGCCGAGCGGACCGCGCGGCGGCCCAGGCCGCGCTGGAGGCCGTCGGGCTGGCCGACCGCAGCCGGGACCGCTTCGGCCTGCTCTCCGGCGGGCAGCGCCAGCGCGTCCTGCTCGCCCGCGCCATCGCGGCCGAGCCACGCCTGCTGCTGCTCGACGAGCCCTTCAACGGGGTGGACGTCGTCTCCCAGGAAGCCCTGCTCACCGCGCTGGCGACCTTGGCCGGCACCGGCACGGCGACGGTCGTCTCGACCCATGACCTGGCACTCGCCCAGACCATCAGCGACCAGGTGTGCCTGTTGAACGGCCGCCAGATCGCGTTCGGCCCGGCCACCCGGGCGCTGGCCCCCGACCAGCTGCGCGAGGCCTACGGCGGTGCCGCAGTGGAGATCGGCGGGGCAGGCGTCATCGTGACCCGAACATGATCGGCGTGACCCGGACATGATCGGAACCGATCTGTTCATCGCGCCGTTCGAGCTGCCGTTCATGTTCCGCGCGCTGATCGAGATCCTGCTGCTCGGCGCCGTGAGCGCCGGGGTCGGGGTGCTGGTGATGCTGCGGAGGCTGGCCTTCCTCACCGATGTGCTGACCCACGCGGTCTTTCCCGGTGTCGTCGTCGGGTTCATGATCGGTGGCACCTCCGGAATCGTCCCGGGTGCGCTGGTGGTGGCGGCCGTGGCCGCGGCGGGCTTCACCGCGCTGGCCTCAACCCGGAGGATCAGCGAGGACGCGGCGATGGCGATGCTGCTCACCGGCTCCTTCGCGGTCGGTGTCGTTCTCGTCTCCCGCCGGGAGTCGTACACCTCGGACCTGACCGGCTTCCTCTTCGGCCGTCTGCTCACCGTCGACACCACGGACATCACCGTCACGGCGGTGACCGCCGCAGTGGCCGCCGCGGTGCTCGCGCTGGCTCGCAAGGAGCTGCTGCTGCGTGCGTTCGACCCCGAGGGCGCGCGCGCGGCGGGCTACCCGGTGTGGCTGCTCGACCTCCTCCTGAATCTCGTGATCGCGCTGGTGGTCGTCGCCGCGGTCCGCGCCGTCGGGACGGTGCTGGTCATCGCGCTGGTGGTGATCCCGGCGGCGGCGGCCCGGCTGATCACCGGGCGGCTCACCGCCATCCTGGTGATCTCCGTCCTGCTGGGCCCGCTGTGCGGCTGGCTCGGGCTGGTCGCCAGCTACGAGGCCTCGGTGAACCATGACGTGCGGCTCGCGGCGGGCGCGACGGTCGTCCTCGTGCTGGTCGCGGCCTATGCGCTCGCCTTCGCCGGGAGCGCGCTGCGCCAGTTCACGGGACGGGCCCGATCACCGCGGTCCCAGCGGTCCCGACCGTCCCGGCGATCGCAGTCGCCGCGGTCACCGTCGCCCCCTGACCGGCAGGCCTCGGCGACGTCGACTGTCGCGTCCGGAGGTGCCTGATGGCCCTGCTGGAGTCGTTGGGGGATGACTACATCCGACGGGCCCTCGCCGAGGTCGTGATCGTCGGAGTGCTCTGCGGTGCGGTCGGTGTTCATGTCGTGCTGCGCCGGCTCAGCTTCCTGACCATGGCGTTGACCCACGCGACGTTTCCCGGGGTGGTCCTCGCCTCGCTGATCGGGATGAATCTGGTGCTCGGCGCCGGCCTGTTCGGCGTGCTGGTCGTCCTCGCGGTGGTCATGGTCGTCGGGGCGGCGGGCGGCGCGGTCGGCACCGGCGCAACGGGCGGCGGCACCGGCACCGGGGGCGGCGCGGCGGCCGACCGGGGCGGCTCCGGGGGCGGCCGGGACATCAGCACCGTGACCGGGGTCGTTCTCTCCGCCGGGTTCGCGCTCGGCGTCGCGCTGATGTCGGCCGAGGACGGATCGAACCGCGACCTCAGCGCCTTCCTGGTCGGGTCCGTCCTCACCGTCCAGACCAGCGATCTCGCGGTCAGCGCGGTCACCGCGCTCGCTGTTCTCACCGTGCTGGTGGCGCTGCGCAAGGAACTTGTGCTCGCCGCCTTCGACCCGACCGCGCTGTCCGCCGCCGGCTACCCGCAGCGAACGCTGGGCCTGGTCCTCCTGCTGCTCGTCGAGGCGGCCGTCGTCACCTCACTGCCCGCGGTCGGCACGATCATGGCAGTAGCACTGATCGTCGGGCCGGCGTCCACAGCCCGCCTGTGGTGCTCGTCCACCTCGACGATGACGGTGGTCTCGATCGCGGTGGCCATCTTCTGCGGTGTGACCGGCCTCGCCGTCAGCGAGCAGTGGGACGTCGCCGCCGGCGGCGCCATCGTCCTGACCGTCGTGGCGGTGCTGGTCGCCTCCGTCCCGCTGAGCGCCGCCCTGACCGGACGGACCGGACGCTCCGGACGGACCGACCGAAGTGGTCGCCGCGGCCACCCGCGGGAGGTGAACGAGCTCGCCCGGGAGGTAGCCGTCTGAAAAACCTTCGACAGGGCATCTACGCTGGTCACTATGGAGTTCGCCCAGTCCGACAAGCTCGCTGACGTCTGCTATGACGTCCGAGGCCCCGTCCTCGAGGAAGCGATCCGGCTGGAGGCCGCAGGCCAGCGCATCCTGAAGCTGAACATCGGCAACCCCGGTCCGTTCGGCTTTTCCGCGCCGCCTTCGGTGCTCGCCGCGGTCGCCGACAACCTGGCAGCCGCACAGGGCTACAGCGACTCGAAGGGCCTTCTCCCCGCACGCGAGGCCGTCGTCCGGTATTCGGTCGGCAAGGGCCTGACCGGAATCGGACCTGACGACGTCTACCTCGGCAACGGCGTGTCCGAGCTGATCATGATGTCGCTGCAGGCGCTGTTGAACGACGGCGACGAGGTGCTCCTGCCTGCGCCCGACTACCCGCTGTGGACGGCGGTGGTCTGTCTCTCCGGTGGGCGCGCGGTCCACTACCGCTGCGACGAGTCCGCCGGGTGGAACCCGGACATCGACGATCTCACCAGCAAGATCACATCTCGCACCCGCGCCATCGTGATCATCAACCCGAACAACCCCACGGGCGCGGTGTACGACCGCCAGGTGCTCGAGGAGATCATCGAGGTCGCCCGCCGGCACAACCTGATGCTGTTCGCCGACGAGATCTACGACCGCATCCTCTACGACGACGCCGAGCACCACTCGCTCGCCGCGCTCGCCCCGGACCTGTTCTGCGTGACCTTCAACGGCCTGTCCAAGTCCTACCGGCTGGCCGGCTTCCGCTCCGGCTGGATGGTGCTCTCCGGGCCCCGCGAGCACGCCACCAGCTACATCGAGGGCCTGAACATCCTGGCGAACATGCGCCTGTGCGCGAACGTTCCCGGCCAGTTCGCACTGCAGGCCGCGCTCACCGAAGGCGGCGGGGCCGGCGATCTCGTGCTGCCGGGCGGCCGGCTGCACGAACAACGCGACACGGTCGTGAAGCTGCTCAACGACATTCCGGGTGTTTCCTGCGTTCCGCCGCGCGGAGCGCTCTACGCGTTCCCCCGCCTCGACCCGCAGATGTACCCGATCCGGGACGACGAGCGTTTCGTCCTGGATCTGTTGCGCACCGAGCGAATCCTGCTGGTGCAGGGCACCGGATTCAACTGGCCGGATCCAGATCATGTACGGATCGTGACGCTGCCCTGCGTTGACGACCTGACCGACGCCATCGGTCGGATCGAGCGATTCCTGGGCGCCTACGCTCGCATCTGAGCACCTCCGGCCCACCCGGGCTGGACGGGGCTGGACCGGACTGGACCAGGCCGGACCAGGCTGGACCAACCCGGGTCGGGCTGGCGAGGCGGCAGCGGATCGCGGCGGTGTCCACAAGGGACCACGCCCTGTGGATAGAACCTGTGGACAACCGGTGGAACAGACACAGGCGTCGGCCGGCCCGGCGCTGGAGCGCACGGACACACGTGAAACAACGGCACGATCGGACCATCGAGGCCCCGATCAACAACCTCCAGCAACAGAACGTGATCGACTGCTGGCTGTAGCCGGGGTCGCCGCGATCGCCGTCGCGGTGCAGGCGGTGCTTTGGCAGCGCTTCCGCCTGCCCCTCTGGTACGACGAGCTGTGGCGCCCGCACTTCGCCGGCGAGCCCGTCGGGAGCTTCTGGTCCGAGCTCGGGGTGGCGAACGCACCGTCCTCGCTCGGGTCGCTCGCACTGGTCCGGCTGTGCGGCGAGGTGTTCGGCTGGCACGCCTGGGCGCTGCGGCTGCCCTCGGCCGTCCCGCTGGTGGCGCTCGCCGTGGGCACCTGGCTACTGGCCCGCCGCCTCACCACCCGGCCCGCGGCCCTCGGGGCGACACTGGCGGTCACCCTCGCCGGCACCATGGTCGACCTCGCCTCCCAGATCAAGCCCTACACCCTGGACGCCGCCTGCGCCGTCGCCGTGGTCGGCCTGTGGATGGATTCCACGCTGCCCACCCGGCGGCTGATCCGGCGGCGGGTGCTCGCGGGCGTCCTCGCGGTGTTCTCGCTCCCCGCCCTGTTCCTGATCGTTCCGCTGTTCGTCCACGACACCGCCCGGCCGCTGTGGACCAACCGCGGGCAGCTCAGGTCACGCGGCCCACGCGCTCTTCTGGGGGAGACGGTGCGTGCGGCCGGCCGGGCCGCTCCGGCGGTGGCGATCGGCGGCGCCCACGCGTTGCTGTTCGTGACGCACCAGTCCGGCCAGCGGGCCAGCACCTTCTGGAACGACCATTTCCTCGCCGACCGGGGCCCGCTGGAGGCGGCGCGCTTCGTCATCGGCCAGCTCGCCGCGACAGCGGCAGGCGCGCCGCCCGGGAGCGATCGCTACGACCCGAACCTCGTTCACCCGCTGACCGACTCAACCGACGCGCTGGTCGTCGTTCTCGGCTGCGCCGTCGCGATCACCTTCGCGACCGGTGCGATCACGCTGGCCCGGCGCGCGGACGGCCGGGTACTGCTCGTCGCGGTCGGCGGCGCGGAGCTGATGGTCCTCGCGGCGAGTGCCTGGCGGTACTGGCCCTTCGGCGCCGTGCGGCCGAACACGTTCCTCGTGCCGCTGCTCACGATCGTCTCGGCGGTCGGCGCGGCCACTCTCGCCCGGTCGCTTCTCGCCCGGTCGCTTCTCGCCCGCTCGCTTCTCGCCCGGTCGCCGGCCCGTGCCCGGTGGACCCGGACGTCGGCCGTGGCGAAGCTGCTGATCCCGGCGAACCTGGTGATCCTGCTGGCCGCGCTCGCCGTCCCGGTGGCCGGGGCGACCGGGCTGAAGCCGATGTGGGTCGAGCGTGCCGACCGCCGCCCGATCGACCTGATGGTCGACGCCACTCTGACCGCCCGCAGCCTGTACCGGCCGGGCGATCTGGTGCTGGTCGGCGGCAGGCTGGCCCGCGCCGGCTGGCTCTACGGCATGGAGCTCAGCCAGGACGGCGCCGTCACCACCACGGGCACCGCCGGTTCCTCGGAACCGCGGATTCCGCTCTCCGCCACGGTGTTCCTGACCGCGATCGGGGACGGGGGCGTCGACCGCGCCCTGAGCCGCCAGGCTCCCGGACCGAACAGCCATGTCCTGATGTTCGTCCTCGCCTACGACCGGCGGGGCACCGAGCGTGCGTTGGACGAGGCCCGCCAGCGCGGGTGGTGCCCCACCCAGACCCAGGACTTCGAGCTGACCGGCACGCTACGGGTCCTGGCCCGCTGCCAGCCCGCCGCCAGCGATGAGTCCGCCGGCCGCCGCGGGTCTACCTCCTGACGGAGACATCGGATTCATCAGGAGCTGGGCATGGGCCTCATCCACATCGAGCTGTTCACCACCCTCGACCTCGTCGGGCAGGCACCCGGCGGCCCCGACGAGGACCCGGTGGGGTTCCCGTTCGGCGGCTGGCAGGCGCCCCTGCTGGACGAGGTCGCCGGGGCACAGGTCATGGCCGCGTACGAGGGCACCGACGCCCTCCTGCTCGGCCGGCGGACGTACGAGATCTTCGCCGCCTACTGGCCGCACCAGGAGAGCGGCGTGGACGGCGGGATCGCCACGCTCTTCAACAGCGTCCCGAAGTACGTGGCCTCCCGCGGCCGGCCCGACCTCTCGTGGGCCGGGTCCACGCGGCTCGGCCCGGATCTGGCCGGCGCGGTGCGGGAGATCCGGGACCGGCACGAGCACGTGAAGGTCGTCGGGAGCCTGAACCTGGTGCAGACACTCCTGCGCGAGAAGCTCTTCGACCGGCTTGACCTCTGGGTGCACCCGGTCATGCTCGGCGTCGGGAAGAAGGTGTTCGACGGTGGCGCGGTGCCCACGAACGTCACCCTCCTCGAACCGCCCGTGGCCAGCCCGACCGGCACTGTGTACCTGCGCTACGGCCTCGCCGACGGCACGCCCGGAACAGGCGACATGGCCGCACCCGATCGCGGCACCGGTCGCGACAGCCGTTAGCGCAACGTCGCCGGAGCGCCGCCCGCGGCCCTGGTGCCACCGCCCGAACCAGCGGATGTCACCGTCGAGCTTCCGGCCTGGGCCAGGGGCAGACCTGTGTGCAGCGACAGCGACTCCCAGGACGTGTCGCCGTCCGCCAACGCCGTCCTCAGCTGGGACTGCAGCTCCGGCAGGGGAACCTGGGTCCCGTCGAAGAGGTGGGCACAGGTCTGCGCCGCGGCCGCGTAGCGCTCGATCCCGCCGGTGAACATCCCGTTGGCCTGCGGGTCCGGGCCGGCAGGCAGCCTGTTCGCGGCCTTGGTCTCCGCTGCCAGCTGGGTGCACCGCGGCTGAAGCCCGGCGCCGTCCTGGGCCTCGAGGTAACCCCGGACCGCCGCGACGGTCGTGGCGATGCTTGCCCGCAGCCCCTGGGTGGACTGATACCAGTTGGTCAGCTCCGAGGTGTCGAACGCGGCCTCTGCCGGAGCCGCGGTCGCCATGACCTCGTGCTCCTCCGAGCCGCCGACGAGCACACATCCGACGACGAGCGTGAGAGCACCGACCAGTGCCGCGCCGGTCGCCGCCGGCGACAGCGGCGGTTCCGCGATCGGCCGGAACCCCGTCCGTAGCCAGACCGGACGTCCCGCCAACTTCCACCCCCGCCACCCGATGGCGTGCCGGAACCATGATCGGCACAGACTGAACGCAAACAATACGGAAAGACTACGGGAGCGTGGGCAGGGCCCCCGCGTCTGTCCTAACCTGCGCGTTCGGAGCCTGTCAGGGAAAGCTCGACACAGCGGGGGCCGGTCTCAGCAGTTGACGAATTCCGGGCGCTGGTTGAGCACCTGGGCGCGCGACGAGACAAACGCCTGGTGCTGGGGGCTACCGACCGCATTCGGCGGGAAGACGGCGACCCGGTGGCAGTTCTGGAACGCCAACGCCACGCCGAAGTGCCGCTCGAGCGCGGTGCGGATGGACGTACTTGCCATCGCCCGCAGCAGCTGCCCACTCGCGGCATCGTCCGGCGGCGGTACCTGGTTGTCGACGAACACGCGGGCGGGAGCCTGCGTCGGGACCTGTGCCGGCCCCTGCGCCGTGCCCTGTGCCGACAGCTCGGCGGCCAGTGTCTCGACCAGCTCGTACGCGAAGGGAAGGGAGGCCCGCACACAGGCGAGGAACTCCTCGTCCGTCAGCTGGTCCGCGTTCGCGGCCTCGACAAGTTCGGGCGTGACGGTCAACGACATCTGGGACCTCCGGTGAGACGCACGGTATGGCGACTGATCGCGCCGACAACGTGACCCACGGTCGCACAAAATGAAAACCGTTGTCAATGTCATGCCCCCGGATACGACTGGGCGGTTCGCGCGTACTCCAGCCGAGCCGGGTAGATGAGAGAGTGGATGTCGTGGCGAAGGTGGAAGGCGACCGGGTGGGCGCCACAGACGACACGAGCGGCGTAGACGGCACGAGCGGCTCGGGCGGCACGAGCGGCTCAGGCGGCACGAGCGGCTCAGGCGGCACGTCAGCAGCGTCCGACCAGGGCGCGGTAGAACCGCGCACCTCAGAGCAGCGCGCGAACGGACCCGGCTCCGGTGCGCCCGGGGGCTCCGCGGGCAGGCGCACCGCCCAGGGGCGCGCCTCCGTCCGGGCGACCCGGCAGGGTGACGCCGTGTCCTCCGCGCTCGCGGCGACGAACGCCTTCACCAGCGCGCAGGACCTGCATGCCCGCCTGCGCCTGTCGGGCCAGTCCGTCGGCCTGACAACGGTCTACCGGCATCTGCAGGTGCTCGCCGAGCGCGGCGAGGTGGACGTCCTGCGCCGGGACGACGGGGAGACGGTGTACCGGCGCTGCACCACCGAAGCGCACCACCATCACCTGGTCTGCCGGCACTGCGGTCACACCGTGGAGATCGCCGGCCCCGAGATCGAGGCCTGGACGTCGTCGGTGGCGAGCGCGGAGGGTTTCACCGAGGTCGTGCACACCGTCGAGATCTACGGAACCTGCGCGGAATGCACAGCGGCCGGGCCCACAGAGACGCTGTGAGCCCGGCCCGCGGTCAGGTCGGTCTGGTCAGTGAGGTCAGTGACAGACGGCGCCCGGGGCGCCGAACCCCGGCTGGGCAAGGTCGAGATCGAGGGTGTTGTTGCGCCCGCTGATTCCCTTGAGATCGATGACGCACTCACGGTTGGTCGCGGTGTCGGTAACCGTTATGCGCTGCGGGCCGGCGTACATGGCACCGCTGTCCCAGGTTGACGCGCCGGAGCTCGTGAAGACGGCGAACGACGAGATCGGATAGCCGTTCGAGGACTCGGCGTTACCTCCGAAGATAAGGAACTTGACCCGGTCCTTCGCCGGCGCACGGCCGCCGTCCGTAAGCCGCCCACCGACACGAGCCGTACCCGGATCGTTCAGGGTTGCCAGTTTGATGCGGCCAACCCAGGCCGAATACGTCCAGCCGTTTGCATGGTGATCGAAGACGTCGATGTAGAACCGCGAGTGGACGAATTCCGGGTCCCGGTCGAGCTGCGGGTAGAACTCGAAGGAAAGGCCGGCCGTGCGACTGCCCCAGCTGGTGTTGAGCGTGCCGCCGTGGACGAGGTCGGGCTGGCTGTCACCCATGAAGTAGCCGTGCGGGAACATGAGGCCCTTGCCGGTCGCGAAGCGCGTGTAGGTCGCGTAGCTGCCGCGCTCCTGACAGGCGTTGACGTAGGTGTCGCCGGTGCCGGTGGCCCGGTTGTAGTTCTGGCAGGGCAGGTAGGGCTGCTGGGTCGAGCCGAGAACCAGGTCGACGCCGACGGCGCCCGAGATCGGCACGGGGTTTCCGTTCTGGTCCGTGAGTCCCTCGAAGGGGACGGCGACGCCCAGGCCCCGGGTGGTGTCGCCGGCGTACTGGGTGGTGTCCGCCGCCCACGCGGGGGTGGATCCCCCCAGGGTCAGCAGGCCACTGCCGGCGAGAAGGACGAGTACGGCCAGGAATCTCCGGCGCGGGCCGGTCGCCCGGCGGCGGTGATGGTGACGGTGACGGTGCCTTTGCTGCTGCGCGGTTCGCGACACGACGCTCCCGTAGCTACCTGGACTGGGCGCGGGAAACCAGCGGCCGACAGCCGGCGGACATCGGCGAGGAAGTTCGCAGATATCCGTGGCGCGGACCTTCGGCGGAAACGGCGGAAACGGCGGAGAAACAAAATCCAGCACGTTTCATGGCTTCCCGCCGGCCAAGTTACCGGAGAGCGTGTGAAAGCCGGTCGTCCAGGAGCGGAGAATTACCCCAATGGGCGGTACGGGATCACCAGGGCGCGGTGCCCGTGAGCCCGGCGCAGCCGCGCAGGCTGTTCCACTTGTCGAGGGCCTGGGTACCGGCGGTTCCGGTCAGTGGGCTCGGCGCCCCGTCGACAATCCGACCGGGAACCCAGTTCGCCGCGGTCACCGCACGGCCCCGGAACGTCAGCTCGAGTACCCCGGTCTCGGTGTTCGGCCCGGTTCCCGACGCGTAGAAGACGAAGTTACCGAGGCCGTACGCGACATAGGCACCGTTGCTGCTCCACCCCGCGCCCTGCAGGACATGCGCGTGCCCGCCGATCAGCGCGTCCGCGCCGGCCGCGACGAGCGGGGCGACCAGGCTGCGCTGGGCCTGGTTGGGGCAGGTCTCCCGTTCCGTTCCCCAGTGCAGATAGACAATCAGGGTGTCGACGGTGGGCCGAACCGCACGGATGGCCGCGGCAAGGCGTTCGACGTTCTTCGCCGAGGCGAGGCCAGGCTTGCCGGGACCAGCCGTCCACGCCGTGGCGAGCTCGTCGTCCAGAACCTGGGTGGCGCCGAAGATCGCGATTCGCTGGCCGTTCACCGTGGTCAGGTACGGGGCGTAGGCCGACGTGTCGTCGGTCCCGATCCCGACGGTCGGAAAACGCGCCTCGCCGGCGCTGCGCAGCGTGTCCGCGAGGCCGTCCTGCCCGTAGTCCATGCCGTGGTTGTTGGCCATGTTCACGACGTCGATGCCGGCACCGCTCAATGCGGTGAACGCTGTGGGCGGCGCCCGGAAGACGTAGGTCTTGGTCGCCGGTGTGCCGCCCGTCGTCACCGCCGTCTCCAGATTGACCATGGCGAGATCGGCGCCGGCGAGATTCTGCGCCATCGGGCCGACCGCTGTTTCCGGATTCTGCGTGAGTCGCTGCCGCGAGGACCCCTCGAAATGCACATCGCCACCGAAGGCGATACGCACCGGATTTCCGGTGGGCTGCCGCGGGCCGTTTCCGACCGCGGCCGGTTCGGCCGGCTTGGATGATTCGGGGGCGGCGGGCAGGCTGGCCGGCGGGATCACCGCGCCGGCCCGCACCGAGCCATCACCGGCAACCGAGGATCTATTGCCGTCACCCGCGCCCAGCAGGCCAAAGGTGGCCAGGACCACGCAGGTGACGGCGGCAAGAACGGAGCCGCCCAGGAGGGGCACACCCCAGCTTTCCCTGAATCGTCGACCACGACCGGAGATCGGTCTGGGTCGGTCGCGCCCCCGACCACCGACCATCTTCGTGACTCCCGCCCCACGAGAATTCCCGAGCGGAAGCCACACTACCTTGGCAGCCGGCGGCCGCCGGCTAAAGCGACAGCAGCGCCGGGGCCAGCTCGCGCCACTGCCGCCGAGGCAGCCCGCGGCGGTCGAAGTCGAGCACCTGGACGGCCACCTGGTCGGCGCCGGCGTCCAGATGCTCCTTGACCCGCCCGAGCAGGACGTCGACGTCCCCCCAGGGAACGATCGTGTCCACCAGGCGGTCTGACCCGCCATCGGCGAAATCACCGTCGGTGAAGCCGTAGCGGCGCAGGTTGTTGGTGTAGTTCGGCAGGCGCAGGTAGGACCCGGTGTGGCGGCGGGCCAGCTCCCGCGCCTCGGTCGCGTCCGGGTGCAGGACGAACGCCTGCTCCGGCACCAGCAGCTTGCCGGGCCCGAGGACGGCCCGGGCCGCCGCCGTGTGCTCCGGCGGCACGAAGTAGGTGTGCGCGCCGTCCGCGCGGTCCCGGGCGAGCTCCAGCATCTTCGGGCCGAGCGCGGCCAGCACCCGCGGCTGGGTGCCCTCCG
Organism: Parafrankia irregularis; assembly: GCF_001536285.1. Lineage (NCBI taxonomy): Bacteria > Bacillati > Actinomycetota > Actinomycetes > Frankiales > Frankiaceae > Parafrankia > Parafrankia irregularis. The sequence continues at coordinate 93,375 of NZ_FAOZ01000011.1, forward strand.
GCGGAACCGCCCGGTACTGCTCGGACGCCATCCGGTCCATCTCGTCGAGGTAGGCCCGCATCTGGCCGAGCGGCCTGGAGTAGGTCGCGCCGCGGATGCTCATCAGCTCCGCGTGCGAGACACCGAGCCCGAGCAGGAACCGCCCCGGGTGGGCCTCGGCGAGCGCGAGCTGCCCGGCGGTCATCGTCAGCGGGTTGCGGGCGAGGATCTGCGCGATGCCGGTCGCGATCGTCATCCGGCGCGTCGCGGCGAGCATGAGGCCGGCGGTCACCAGCACCTCGCGGCCCTTGACCTCACCCGTCCACAGTGTGGAGTAGCCCAGGTCGTCCAGCTCCGCGACGGCCTCGCGGACGGTGCCGGCCGGCGAGAAGTCGAACTGGCCGCTCCAGACACCGACCTTGCCGAGCCGCGCCTCGACCGGCGGCCGGGCGGACACAGGTGCGGAGGCGGAGGCATCACTCGCGTGGTCGCTCACGCGGTCACCGTATCGAACCGTCCATGGTCACTTGTAGAGACCGGCCAGTGCGCCCGCGTCGCCGCGCCGGGTTGCCACCTCCCGAATGAGGGCTATCGTTTGCCGTTGTGACCAGTAAAGGTAGCGCGCAGGCCCCGTCCTCCAGGGCAGGGTTAGTGCGTCAACTCCGCGGTCGGGGTGACAGACGCGGGGGGTATTCTGTCGGTTATGGCGAGTCGGGCGGCGAAGCGGGCATACAGGTACCGTTTCTACCCGAATCCGAAACAGGTAGAGAACCTCGCAAAAACCTTTGGCTGCGTGCGCTATGTATACAACCGTGCGCTAGCCGAACGGCACCGGGTCTGGGCCGGGGAGCAGCGCCGGATCAGTCATGCCGAAATCGACAAAATGCTCACAACGTGGAAACGCGAACCGGGCACGCTCTGGCTCGCCGAGCCGTCGAAGGGCCCACTGCAGGCGACGCTTCGGCACCTGCAGACCGCGTACGTGAACTTTTGGCAGAAACGGTCCGACTATCCTACGTTCAAGAAGAAAGGAAAGACCACCGACTCCGCGACCTACTTCCGGAACTGTTTCACCTTCCGGGATGGTCGGATCACGTTGGCGAAGCACGACCGGCCGTTGGACGTCGTGTGGTCTCGTCCGTTGCCTGCTGGTGCGGTGCCGTCCCAGGTCACGGTGTCCCGGAACAGCCGTGGCCAGTACCACGTCTCGATCCTGGTCGAGGAGTCGATCTCCGCGCTGCCGGCGTCGGTGGGACGGGTGGGGATCGACGCCGGGGTCACCTCACTGGTCACGCTGTCGACCGGGGAGAAGGTGCCGAACCCGAGGCACGAGCAGCGGGATCGGGAACGCCTCGCCCGGGAGCAGCGGGCGCTGTCCCGCAAGGCGAAGGGCTCGGCGAACCGGGCCAAAGCGCGGTTGAAAGTCGCCCGGGTTCATGGTCGGATCACCGACCGGCGCCGAGATCATCTCCACAAGCTGTCCACGAGGATCATCCGCGAGAACCAAACGGTGGTCATCGAGGACCTCGCGGTGCGGAACATGGTCCGGAATCGTTCACTTGCCCGGGCGATCTCGGACGCATCATGGTCGGAACTGCGGCGGATGCTGGAGTACAAGGCCGACTGGTACGGCCGGACGGTCATCGCCGTCGACCGCTGGTATCCGAGCTCGAAGACCTGCTCGTCCTGTGGGGCACAGGTCGAGGTTCTGCCGTTGAATGTTCGGGAGTGGGCCTGCCGTTGCGGTGTGGTGCACGACCGGGACGTGAACGCGGCGCGCAACATTCTGGCCGTGGGGCTCACGGTGTCAGCCTGTGGAGACGGAGTGAGACCACCCCGTTCCTAGAACAGGGAGGCGTCTGTCGATGAAGCAGGAGAACCCGCCCGCGAGGGCGGGAATCACCGGCCTTCAGGACGGGGAAGATGTCAAGGAGCTGGTGCAGCTGCTCACCCCGGATGGCCGGCGTACCACCTCGGGAACCGGTCCCGAGGCCGAGTACCAGGCGTTCGTCGCCGAGGTGACCGACGATGACCTGGTCGGCCTCCTGCGAGACATGACCGTGGTGCGTCGCCTCGACGACGAGGGAACGGCCCTGCAGCGCCAGGGCGAGCTCTCGCTGTGGGCGAGCCTGCGTGGCCAGGAGGCCGCCCAGGTCGGCTCCGGGCGAGCTCTGGAACCCGCCGACATGGCCTTCCCGTCCTATCGGGAACACGGCGTCGCCTGGTGCCGGGGCGTCGACCCGCTCAAGCTGTTCGGGCTGTTCCGGGGCACCTCGCTCGGCGCCTGGGATCCGGCCGAGCACGGCTTCGCGCTCTACGCGATCGTCGTCGGCTCGCAGACGCTGCATGCCACCGGGTACGCGATGGGCGTCGCCCGCGACGGCGGCGAGGGCGCGGTCATCTCCTACTTCGGCGACGGTGCGTCCAGCGAGGGCGACGTGAACGAGGCCTTCGGCTGGGCGAGCGTGTTCGGTGCGCCGTTGGTCTTCTTCTGCCAGAACAACCAGTGGGCGATCTCCGAGCCGTACCGGCGACAGAGCCGGGTGCCGATCTACCAGCGCGCCCGCGGTTTCGGCTTTCCGAGCGTGCGGGTGGACGGCAACGATGTGCTCGCCACCCTGGCCGTCACCCGGTGGGCCCTGCGCCAGGCCCGGTCGGGAGCCGGTCCGGTGCTGGTCGAGGCACTGACCTACCGGATCAATCCGCACACCACCGCCGACGACCCGTCCCGCTACCGGCCGGCGGACGAGCTCTCGACCTGGCGTCGACGCGACCCCATCGACCGGCTGCGGACGCATCTGCGTGCCAGGGGCGTCCTGACCGACGACCTGGAGGCGAGCATCACCGCGGAGGCGGACTCCACCGCCGCCGACCTGCGGGCACGCTGCCTCGCACTGCCCGACCCGCCCGGCGACGCAGTTTTCGATCACGTGCAGGTTGAGGAGAACAATCTGGTTGCCGCCGAGCGCGCCGCGTTCGTGAGTCTTCGGGGAGCGCTGCATTGACGACCGACCTGACCATGCGGACCTCGGACGACGGTCACGCCGACCGCGCTGACGACAGCCCCCAGGAGCCTCCCCCTGTGGCGCCCACGGCCAGTGCGAGCGTCCGCCGCACACTGACCCTGGCGAAGGCCCTGAACACCGGTCTGCTGGAGGCCATGAAGGCCGACCCGAAGACCGTGATCATGGGGGAGGATGTCGGCAAGCTGGGCGGCGTCTTCCGGATCACCGACGGGCTACAGGAGCTCTTCGGTGAGGAGCGGGTGATCGACACGCCGCTGGCCGAGTCGGCCATCGTCGGCACGGCGATCGGGCTGGCGATGCGCGGTTTCCGCCCCGTCTGCGAGATCCAGTTCGACGGGTTCGTCTACCCGGCCTTCGACCAGATCGTCAGCCAGCTCGCGAAGCTGCACTACCGCTCGGGCGGCCGGATCAGGCTGCCGGTCACGATCCGCATCCCCTACGGCGGCGGCATCGGCGCGGTCGAGCATCACAGCGAGTCACCTGAGGCGTACTTCTGCCACACCGCCGGGCTGCGGGTCGTCACCTGCTCCAGCCCGGCGGACGCCCATCTCATGATCCAACAGGCGGTGGCCTCGGACGATCCGGTGATCTTCCTGGAGCCCAAGCGCCGGTACTGGGAGAAGGGCGAGGTCGACACCACACCGCTGGCCGACCTCCCGGCAGATCTGCGCACCGATCTGGGTACCTCACGTGTGGTCCGTTCCGGCCAGGACGCCACCCTGGTCGCCTACGGGCCGATGGTCCGCACCTGCCTGGACGCCGCCGACGTCGCCGCCGAGGAGGACGGGCGCTCGCTGGAGGTCATCGATCTCCGTTCGCTGTCACCGCTCGACCTCGACCCGGTGATCGAGTCGACCCGCCGCACCGGGCGGCTGGTGGCGGTGCACGAGGCGCCGTCCAACGTGTCACTCTCGTCCGAGATCGCGGCCCGGGTCACCGAACAAGCCTTTTACCACCTGGAATCACCGGTGCTACGGGTGACCGGGTTCGACACCCCCTATCCTCCCGCCCGGCTGGAGGACCACTACCTGCCCGACGTCGACCGCATCCTCGATGCCGTGGACCGGACGTTCGGCTACTGAGGGAGATCGCCGGTGCCCCATCGACAGTTTCGTCTTCCTGACCTCGGCGAGGGCCTCACCGAGGCGGAGATCGTCCGCTGGCTGGTCGACGTCGGCGAGACCGTGACCGTCAACCAGCCCCTGGTCGAGGTCGAGACGGCGAAGGCCGTCGTCGAGATCCCCTCCCCGTTCGCCGGTGTGCTGGTCGAGCGGCACTGCGAGGCCGGCCGCGAGCTCGCCGTCGGCGCACCGCTGCTGACCATCGACGCCCCGGGCGACGAGCCGTCGGCCGGGGCGCTGGACGGGCCACCGGCGGCATCCCTGCCGGAGTCCCGCTCCGGGGAGGCCGGGGACGCCACCACCGCGCCGGCCAGCGCCGGGCCAGGCAGCGGCGGGCCAGGCAGCGCCGCAGGCCGACCGTCGATGGCCACGGGCCGCACCCCGATGTTGGTCGGCTATGGTCCGCGCAGCTCCGAGCCGGAGCGCCGCCGTCGGCGTCGCCAGCGCGACGAGTCCGCGAACGGCGGCGCGCCCGCAGCGTCAACGGCAGCCGCGCCTGCGACAGCCGCATCGCCGGCGCGCTTGGGCCGGGCGGCCGCGAAACCACCCGTGCGCAAGCTCGCTCGTGATCTGGGTGTGGACCTCTCCCTCATCGTCGGCACCGGCCCCGCGGGTTCGATCAGCCGGGCGGACGTCGAATCGGCAGCGGCGCGGGGCACAGCGGCTGCCGCGGTCGGCCTCGCCTCCGCGGCACCCTCGGCACCACCGGCACCCTCGGCACCCCTGGTACCCGCCGCACCCCCGGCGCCGAACGGACACAAAGAGCCCACACGACGCGTGCCGGGAGCAATCCCGGACGACGCCAGCTTCGACCCGGCCACCGGTGCCTGGCGGATCCCGGTCACCGGCATCCGACGCACCATGGCACGGGCAATGGCCGCCAGCGTGTTCACGGCGCCGCACGCCACCGAGTTCCTCAGCGTCGACGTCACGGAGGCCGTGGCGGCGAGGGAACGCATCACGGCGCTGCCCGACTTCGCCGGAGTTCGGGTCACACCGCTGCTGCTCGTGGCGAAGGCTCTGATCACGGCCGTCCGGCGCCACCCGCTCATCAACGCGACCTGGGTTGACGGGGCCGCCGGCGAGGACGCGGAGATCCGGGTGCGGCCGGAGATCAACCTCGGCATTGCGGTCGCCGGGCCGCGCGGTCTGGTGGTCCCGAACATCCCCGACGCCGGGTCGTTGGACCTCCCCGGGCTGGCCCGTGCCCTGCAGTCGCTCACCGAGGCCGCCCGGGCGGACAGGCTGCGCCCGGCCGACCTCTCGGGCGGCACCATCACCATCACCAACATCGGCGTCTTCGGTGTGGACACCGGCACGCCGGTACTCAACCCGGGTGAGGCCGCGATCCTCGCGCTCGGCGCGATCAGGCCCACGCCCTGGGTGCACCGCGGCGAACTGGCCGTACGCACGGTGGCGCAGCTCGCCCTCACCTTCGACCACCGGGTGGTGGACGGCGAGCTCGGGTCGGCCGTGCTGGCCGATGTCGGCGCGATGCTCGCCGATCCCGTGGTCGCCCTGGCCTGGAGCTGAGGGCCCTGAACTTCGCGCATCGCCTCATACACCCCCTCGGGAACAACGGACGCATAGGGGTGCACAACGGAGACAGGTATCCCTCCTGGTACGGTTGCGCCTCACACCCGGCATCCGGCTCGACTTCCGCCACGAAGAGGTGAACGCATGACGCGCGTGGAGGCTCTGCAGGCCGCCGACGAGTTCGTCGCGAAGGTACTGACCTCCGCCAGCACCAGCGGCCGGTTCAACGGGGCGCTCAACCTGGCCGAGCGGGTGGACCTGACGCTTCGAGTGGCCCGGTTCCTGCTGGAGGGGCAGTCGTCCTCCGAAGCTGACGACATTCTCAAGCGGGACATGCGCAACGAGCTCGACCAGGCCTTCCCGCCGCTGCGCACCACCTGAGCCCAGCCCGCCGCCTGGCGGCGGGGCCCTCAGCGCAGCGGCCGAAACCGGTCCCCGCGCGCGGCGGCGGCCTCGTGGCCGGTGGCGATCGTGGCGCCGGCCCCAGGGTGGATCGGGTCCTGGTGCGGCGGCGCCTCGACCTGCATGGTCGGATCCACCAGAATCGCGTCGTCGAGGCTGACCGGCGGCGGCGTCCCGTGGTCGATCGATTCCTCTACCAGGCGGCGGCGCCACTGGTCGCGGTAGAGCGTGACAGCCAGCCCCACACAGCTGACGATCATGAAGATCACGCCTACAGCGGTCAGGTCGAGACCGGACGGATCCGCGTTCACGGCGAACGCGAGCACGGCTCCGAAGGCAAAAAGAAGAAGACTCAGCGGGATGCCCATGGGGCCCGTCTACCCCGAAACGGCCGCCATAGCCGCACCTTGCGCGTATCTGCCCACATCGGCCGCCACCGCCGTCTGCAGCACCAAAAACGTGCGCAAATGACTACAAACAGCACAAAAGATCCCTGGTGATCCGCAAGAAGTGGGGGTTTCGGTTGCTGTCGCAGCCGTAATCTTCACTTCTTGCTCCGGAGCAGCGGCCCGGTAGCGGATGGCAGCGGCCGACGAAGAAGATCCGCCCGCAGTGGCACCAGGCCACCACGGGCGGATCGGCGATCAGACGAACCGGCGGAAGCGGATCAGAAGGCCTCTTCGGCCAGCTCCATCAGCCCGAGACCGGTCTTCTCCAGCGTCGTCCGGCGGGTGTGCAGCTCGGGCAGGACATCCGCCGCGAACCAGCGAGCGGCCGCGACCTTGCCCTCGTAGAAGGCACGGTCCCGCTCGGACGAGGAGCCCGCCAGGCCGACCAGAGCGGCCTCCGCGCCGCGCAGCAGCAGCCAGCCGATGATGAGGTCACCCAGGCTCATCAGCAGCCGGGTGGTGTTCAGACCGACCCGGTAGACCTGGGCCGGGTCCTCGGCGCCCTTGGTGAGGAAGCCGACCAGCTTCGTCACCATCGCCTGGACGTCCTCCAGCGCGGCTCCGAGCGCCTCCCGCTCGGAGCGCAGGGCGCCGTTGCCCGCGTCGCCCTTGACGAACTCCTGGATCTGGCCGAACAGCGAGGTCAGCGCCTGCCCCTGATCCCGGACGATCTTGCGGAAGAACAGGTCCTGGCCCTGGATGGAGGTCGTCCCCTCGTACAGGGTGTCGATCTTCGCATCCCGGATGTACTGCTCGATCGGGTAGTCCTGCAGGTAGCCGGAGCCGCCGAACACCTGCAGCGAGGTTGCCAGCAGTTCGTAGGAGCGCTCCGAGCCGACTCCCTTGACGATCGGGAGCAGCAGGTCGTTCATCCGCTCGGCGGCCTCGTTCGCCTCGCCGCGGGCCGCGGCGAGCGCCACCGCGTCCTGGTACGTCGCGGTGAACAGGACCAGGGACCGCATGCCCTCGGCGTAGGCCTTCTGCAGCATGAGCATCCGGCGGACGTCCGGGTGGTGGATGATCGTGACGCGCGGCGCGCTCTTGTCCGTCGACCGGGGCAGGTCCGCGCCCTGCACCCGCTCGCGGGCGAACTCCAGCGCGTTGAGGTAGCCGGTGGACAGGGTGGCGATGGCCTTCGTCCCGACCATCATCCGGGCGTACTCGATCACCCGGAACATCTGGGCGATGCCCTCGTGCACGTCGCCGACCAGCCAGCCGATCGCCGGCTCGCGCTCACCGAAGCGCAGCTCGCAGGTTGCGGAGACCTTCAGGCCCATCTTCTTCTCGAGGTTGGTGACGTAGGCGCCGTTGCGGGCGCCGAGCTCACCGGTCTCCGGGTCCGGCATGAACTTGGGGACCAGGAACATCGACAGGCCCTTGGTGCCGGGGCCGTGCCCCTCGGGACGGGCGAGCACCAGGTGGAAGATGTTCTCCGGGACGTCCCAGTCACCGCTGGTGATGAATCGCTTCACACCCTCGATGTGCCAGGTCCCGTCCGGCTGCGCGATGGCCTTCGCCCGCCCGGCACCGACGTCGGAGCCGGCGTCCGGCTCGGTCAGCACCATGGTCGCGCCCCAGTGCCGCTCGATCGCCCACCGCGCGAACTTCTTCTGCCACTCGGTGCCGATGCTCTCCAGGATCGCGGCGAAGGTCGGGCCTGCCATGTACATGAACACGGCCGGGTTCGCGCCGAGGATCAGCTCGGCGGACGCCCAGGCGATGGTGGGCGGGGCGCCCATGCCACCAAGGTGCGGCGGGAGGAACAGCCGGAACCACTCGCCGTCGAGGATCGCCTGATAGGACTTGCGGAACGACTCGGGCAGGGTGATCTCGCCGGTGGCGGCGTCCAGCACCGGCGGGTGCCGGTCGGCGTCCGCGAACGACTCCGCGATCGGGCCGGAGGCGACCCGCTCCATCTCGGCCAGGACCTCGTGGGCGGTGTCGCGGTCCATCTCCGCGAAGGGCCCGGTCCCGAGCGCCCGGTCCACGCCGAACACCTCGAACAGGTTGAACTCGATGTCCCGAAGGTTGCTCCGGTAGTGACCCATGGACGGTTCCTCCCCTCGACCTCACCGCCTGATCATGAGCGGCGCGGACGTAGTTACTCGCTGGTAGGTGATGCCCATGCTACCCGCGAGTAACCATCACGGGAAGAAGATCCCAGGACGAAACAGCCAGGGGGCACACAGTCGGCCGCAGATCTGCGAAAGCACACCGTGTCACCCATTTCCGGTACGTCTACTCTTGCGACCATGACGGGGGGCAACGCAGAGCACACGGACGAGTTCGACGAAGGGACCACGCAGGAGATCCGGCTCGCGGTCGTGATGACCGGCGGGGCGAGCCTGGCCGTGTGGATGGGCGGTGTCGCGCGCGAGATCAATCTCCTCACCGCCGCACGGGCTCACCAGGATGACCCCGCCGTCGCCGGTGCCCGTGACTGGTCCGTCACCGACACGGCGGTCGCCACCCGCTGGGCCGCCCTGCTGGCGGCCCTCGACCTCGAGGTCTCGGTGGACGTCCTGGCCGGCGCCTCGGCGGGTGGCATCAACGTGGCACTGCTGGGCTACGCGAACGTGCAGGACACCGACCTCGGACCGCTGCGCGACCTGTGGATCCAGCTCGGCTCGCTGCGTGAGCTGATGCGGCGGCCCGACGCGCACAGCTTCCCGTCCCTGCTGCGCGGTGACGAGGTCATGCTTCCGGCGCTGCGCAGCGCGCTGCAGAGCCTCGACCCGCGCCCGGGGACCGGCACGCCGGTCTCGAACCACGGACCACGGGCCCACTCGGCGCGAACGATCCGGCCGACCTCGGTGTTCATCACCACCACGATCCTTCGCGGCGAGACCAGCCGCTGGCCGGACGATCTCGGCGGTCTCGTCCGCGACCGCGACCACCGTGGTCTGTTCGTCTTCGGGGAGGACGACCTCGCCGATCCCGAGGGCGCGGCCCGCCTCGCGCTTGCGGCCCGGGCCAGCGCGGCCTTCCCCGGCGCCTTCGAACCGGCCTACATCCCGGTCCGGAACTCGCCGGACAGCGCTCATCCCGACATGGCCGACCATGTGAACGCGGCCGGCGACTTCCACGGCTCGGACGGCGGCATCCTCGTGAACCGTCCGCTCGGGCCGGCGCTGCAGGAGATCTTCGACCGGCCCACGCGGGGGCGGCAGGTCCGCCGTGTGCTCACGTATGTGGTGCCGGCACCGAACCCGCCGGCCGACGGGGCCGACGGGGCGAACGCCGCCGACGCCGCCGACGCGGCCGATGAACCAGCCGACAGATCCCCCCCGTCCGCCGTCGACACCCTGCTCGGTGCGCTGAGCGCGGCGCTGAACCAGTCCATCTCGACGGACCTGCGCCGCATCAGTGCGCACAACGAGGCGGTGCGGGGGCTGCGGACAAGCCGGCGCCGGCTCGCCCGTCTCGCCCCGGCCGGCGGGCCACGACTCGCCGACCAGGACGTCTACACCACCTACCGGGCGCAGATCGCCGACCGCGCGGCGGACCTCGTCATCGACACGTTCGACCGGATCGTCATCGACTCGCTCACCGCCCCGACCCCGCCGGACGCCGTACCCGCCGACGCGGCCCGGCGGCTCGCCGACGCTCGCGGACGCGCCGAGCTCCGGCTGGCGGCCGTCAACGCGGCGACGGCGGAGTTTCCCGACCGACTGCCGGGGGCGCGCGACCTCGGCGAGCTGTGGCGGCTGGGCCGTCCCGCGGTGGACGCCGTCAAGGGCACGCTGATCTCCATGATCAACGAGGGCTACGTCCTGACGACGGATCCGGACGAACGCCGGGCGCTGAGCGCCATCGCCCGGGGAGTGCACGGCGCCGTCGTCGCGCCGCGGGAACAGGCCGGAGCCCAGCTGCTCCCGCTTCCGTCGACGCCCGCGAACAGGGGCGCGTTCACGGTGGTCCGCCACACCCTGCGCGACCTCGCCGGGGCGTCGTCGGACGCGGTTGTCGCCGAGGCCGCCAGGCGCTGGCTGCGCGGCGCCGGCGACGCGCAGACCAGCAGAACCGATCTGACCCTCGCCTGGAGCACGCTGAGCTCGCTCGCCGAAAGCCTGCGCGGCCTGTTGGACCGGATCGTGGCCCGCTCCGGCAACAGCGACGGCAACGGCAACGGCGACGCTCCGGGCGACCGGCCGAGGACCGCGGTGGCCGACGGCCGGCTGGTGTCGGCCGCGCTGCTAGCGCCACCACCACCACGCGGCCGTCGGACCGGCCTGAGCCTGGCAGCCCGGCGTCAGCGAGCCGCCCAGGGGCTGCGGGACTTCATCAGGTACCTCCCGGCCGACCGGGAGCGGGCCGCGATCGCGCTGCTCGACCTCCACCTCGTCACCCGCACGCTGACCGGTACCGACGTCATCGACCAGCCGGTCGAGCTGGTCCAGGTCAGCTCGGACATCCGATGCGATCTCGATCCGGCCCGCTCCGACGCGCATCACAAGCTCACCGGTCTCGCGCTCGGCTCCTTCGGAGCGTTCGCGAAGTCGTCCTGGCGCGCGAACGACTGGATGTGGGGTCGCCTGGACGGCGCCGCCTGGCTGGTCCGCATCCTGCTCGACCCGCGGCGACTTGTCTGGTTACGCGACCTGGCGGTGGAGCGCGCGGGTGGTGACCCCGCCGCCGGCGAGAGCTGGCTCGCCGGGTTCGTCGCGGTGCTGTCGACGATCGCGTCGACACCGGTGACCGAGCCGGTGCTGGCCGAGCTGGCCTGGCTCGACGACCCGGCTGCCCCGGTACCGCCCGTCCTGCCGGAGACCGCGGCGTGGGTCGCCGCCGGCATTCAGCGCGAGATCGCCGCCGGTGAGCTGGTGAGCGTCGCCACCGCGGTCCGCGCGGACATCAGGGAGACGGGCGCGGCGGTGGGCCGGAACCGGGAGTTCCTCGACGCGGTGCCCACGAAAGCCGCCGGTTCCGCCGGTGCTGCCGGTGCCGGGGCTGCCGCTGACGGGGCTGCCACTGACGGGGCTGCCGGTTCCGCGGAACCGGCCGTCGACCGGGTGGATCCCGCCGACACCGACCGGGTGCTGCGGCTCTGCCACGTCGCGGACGAGCGGCTGACCGACCGGCCGAACAGCCGGATTCTCGTCTCCCTGGTCGCCCAGACCCTGGCCGTGCTGACCGCTTGGCTGGCGTCGTTGCACGCGCTGCCGTGGCCCTTCCGCCCGGCCGCCTTCGTGGTGCGCACCATCACCCGGCTGCTCTATGCCGCTGTCGACGACGCCGTCCGCCACCGCCACCGGGTGACCACCGGCCTGGGAGTGATCATGCTCGTCGGTGGTCTGGCGGTCGCCGTCACCCAGGGTGGCGTGGTCGGCGGGCTCGGAGTGCTGGCCACCGCGGCAGGGCTGGCGCTGGTCGGCCTGACGAGTTGGCGCACGGTCGTGGGCAGCCGGCGCCGGTCCTGAGCACCCACGCCCGTCAGGAGACGTCTCTCAGGAGACGTCCGCCCAGCGCATTCCGCCGTCGGACTCGCGCAGGCAGGACACCGGCCGCCCGCCCGCACCCTGGACGATCTTCCCGACGTCGTCGGGGTCGCACTCGCTGCCGGGCTGGGGCCCGGCCTGCGCCGACTGCGAGGGCGTCTCGGGGGACCAACGGCCGGAACTGCCCACCTGTGCCCCCGCGACCTTCGGCTCCGGTGCCGGAACGCAGTAGAGGAGCAGGCCGTTGACGGCCATCGCGGGCTCGACATCGAGATCCGGGATGCACGCCTCGCCCAGGAAGACCGGGGACGGCGCCACCGAAGGCAGACCGGAGACGGGCAGCCCCGTCGACGCTGCGGCCGGCCCGGTGGCGGCGGTTCCGGGCGTGGCCGCCGAGCCCGCCCCGGTCCCGCCGGTCGTGCCGGTCCCGCCGGTCGGAGCAGGCGTTGACGCCGGCGCCGGCACCGTCGGCGACGGGCCAGCGGCGGCGGCCGCGGCGGCCGCGGCGGCCGGCTGGGCGCCCGTGCTCGAGGTGTCGGCGCCCGACTGCGCGCACCCCACCAGCGCCCCCGCGAACAGCACGCCGACGATCACGACATGACAGGCCCTACCGGACGGGCGAGTGCTGGTCACCGCGCCACTCCCCTCGCAGGCCCTGGCTCTCGGCCTCAGATCCAGCTTAGGTAGCTCCAGGCGCCGGATGTCGCTACTTTCCGGGACCAGTACCCAAACGGACCGGCCCCGGCCGGTGCCGGGCTGTCGTCGTCGCTGCCTCCTCCGGCGCTGGTCGATGGCTCCGTGACAGCGCGAGAACGCCGTCCGCAGGTGTCTCTCTACCCCGCGACACGCCCATCGCCACCATCAGGCCCGATGCGGTCCGTGGACGTCCGGCGGGGGTACCGGCGGGGGCACCGGCGCGGTCAGTGGGTCTGCGCCGGCACCGCGACGGTGGTGCCCGCCAGCTCCAGCACGGCGAGCTCACCGGTCGCGGTGAGCTCGGAGGTGACTGCCGCCAGATCGGCCGGCTCACGGGGCGGGATCGGCACCGCGTCGGACAGCGTGCCGAGTTCGATCCAGCCCATCAGCTCCTCGGCGCCGGTCAGGCCGAAAACGGCGCGGACCTGGTCGCTTTCGGGTAGCGGCACGGACTTCCACGCGGACGCGACACCCTGGGCGTGGGCGGCGAGGCAGATGTTCTGCGCCGCGGCGGCGGCGGAGGCGTCCTGTTCGGCGCGGGGAACCCGGGCGCCCGGCACCCGTGAGGCGATCACGGCGATGAGGGCCGGCGAGCGGGTCGCCTTGCCGGCGGCCTTGCGGACCACCGGCTCGGCCAGTTCGCCGACGGCCTCGGCCGCCTGGCGGATCGCGTCGGCGAGCGCGGCGCGCGCCTCGCCGCGCACCACGACAAACCGCCACGGGCGCAGCGTCTTGTGATCGGGTGCGGTGGTCGCGGCCGCAAGCATGACCGCGAGCTGTTCGGTGGTCGGGCCCGGCTCCACCAGGCGGGTGGCGGTGCGGCGGGTCATCAGGCAGGTCAGGGCGTCCACGTTGCTCCGTTCGACTCGGGATCCGAGCACTGGCGAGGCTCGCGCTTCCCATTTCAATGAGGTTCCCTCATAATAGGGCAGGCTCCATGCTTCATGCCTCGCCAGAGTCCCTTGCTTCACAGATCGCAGCTACTTCACAGATCGCAGCGAAAGGCGGACCTCGGGCGATGCCCCCACCCGACACCGGCGACCCGGTCATCGACCTTGTCCTCGCCGTGGGCCATCAGGTCAGGCGCGCGGTCAACGAGGCCCTGCGCACGGGCGCCGGCCTCACGCTCGCCCGCCTGAAGGTGCTGCGCCTCGTCGCGGATCGGGGGCCCGTCCGACCTCGCGACCTGGCCCAGGCCGTCGCCGTCGCGCCGCGGACGATGACCGAGACCGTCGACGGGCTGGAGGCCGATGGCCTGGTGTGCCGCCGGGTGGATCCCACCGACCGGCGGGCGATCCTGCTGGAGCTGACGCCGCTGGGCCGCGCCACGCTCGACCGCGCGCAGACGCACGCCTCGGGTGCCGTCGCGCACTTCACCGGCGCGCTGTCCGCGGACGAACGGGCCACTCTGGGCCGTTTGCTCCGGCTCCTGCTCGACAACGCGTCCGCTGGTAACACACGACCGTTACCGTGAGACGATCACAGGGGCCGTTCCGACCGAGGAGGCCACCGTATCCAGCTCCGCCATGGTGGGTGAGCGCACCCGATCCGGCCGCGACACCGCTGCCGCGATCGTCGATGTGCGCGGCCTCACCAAGCGGTACGGGCGGGTGGCGGCCCTGCAGGACGTCTCGTTCACCGTCCCCGCGGGGGCGGTGACGGGTTTCCTCGGCGCGAACGGGTCGGGCAAGACCACGACTCTGCGCATCCTGCTCGGTCTGGTCGCGCCCACCAGCGGAAGCGCACTGATCCATGGCCGCCCCTACCGGGAAATGTCGGACCCGGCGAGGACAGTGGGCGCCGTGCTGGAACCGACCGCTCACCCTGCCCGCACCGGGCTGGATCATCTGCGCTGCCTGGCGCTCGCGCTCGGCCTGCCACGCCGGAGCCGCCGGCACGCCGTCGACGAGGTGCTCGGCACGGTCGAGCTCACCGCGGCGGCGGATCGGCCGGTGGGGGCCTACTCACTGGGCATGCGCGGGCGCCTCGCCATCGCGTGCGCCCTGCTCGGCGATCCCGAGCTGCTCGTCCTCGACGAGCCCGCGAACGGCCTCGACCCGGAGGGAATCCGCTGGCTGCGGCGCTTCCTGCGGGACTGGGCCGCGCAGGGGCGCAGTGCGCTGGTGTCCAGCCATGTGCTGGCGGAGGTCGCACAGACGGTCGACCACGTCGTGATCATCGACCGGGGCCGGGTGGTGCTGGCCGCGGAGGCCGCCGCGGTGGGCGCGGGCCGGGTCGAGGTCCGCACGCCGCAGGCGGACCAACTCGCCCAGCTGCTCGGCGGCGCGGGTGTCGTGCGCACCGGCCATGACTCGCTTCGGCTGCCGTACGGCTCGGCCGAGCGGGTGGGGCAGCTGTGCGCGCTGCACGGAATCCCCCTGGTCGAGCTGCACACCACCGGGCCGGACCTTGAGCGGGCCTTCTTCGAGCTGACCGGTCGGGCAGCCGGTGGCGCCGCATGAGAGCCGGCGGCACCACGAAAACGCGGCAGCATCTGGTGGCCACCGAGCTCCTCAAGATTCTTACTGGCCGGTGGCAGCTCGTCGGGCTCCTGGCGGTCCTCGCCGTCCACGCCCTGCCACTGTTGCTGTGGGGCGCCCAGGCGGAGCCGGCGCTCGAGTGGAACGGCCTGCGCTCCCGCTCGGGCTGGCTGCTCGCCTACGCGATGATGTTCTTCGGTGTGGTCCTGACCTCCAGCGAGTTCCGGTTCCGCACGGTCACCCACTCCTGGCTCATCACCCCCGGCCGGGTGCGAGTGCTGGTCGCCCAGGTCACGGTCGTGGCCCTGATCGGAGCCCTCCTCACCACCGCCGTCTTCACGGCCTGGTGGCTACGCGGCGCCAGCCGGCACGGTGCGGCCGCGATGCGCGCGGGCCGTCCGGCCGAGGTGCTGTCGGCGTATCTCATCGTGGTCGTCGTCGTGTGCGCGACAGGAGTCACCGGCGCGGCGCTGGGTGCCATCACCCGCAGCCTCGGCCTCGCCGCCGCGACCATCGCCCTGTGCGGCCTGGTCGAGGCCGTGTCCGACGGGGGCCGGTTCCACGGTCCGGTCACGGCACCATCGGGTGTTCTGCTCTGGCCCACCACCGAGACGAACGCCACCTCCCTGTCCGCCGCGATCGCGTGGGCCGTCATCCTGACCGCCGTCGCGAGCGCCTCACTGCGACGGGATCTGCCATCCTGAACAGCCCTCAGCCCGATTCCGTGATGTGGCATAGGTCACTGCCGGCACGGCGCGTCTCCGCATCCCTTTCCGCTCGGCACCACGATCGGCCTACGATCCCGCACATGGCGCTGTGCCCGACATGCGGGGAGCAGGGGAACCCCGATCGAGCGCGCTTCTGCTCCGAGTGCGGGAACCCGCTGCCCGTCGCCGGCAGCGGCGCACGCAAGATCGTCACAATCATGTTCGTCGACATCACCGGGTCGACAGACATGGGCGAGAAGATCGACTCCGAACAGCTGCAGCAGGTCATGTGGCGGTTCTTCACCACCGTCCGCGAGGTCATCTACGCCCACGGCGGATCCGTCGAGAAGTTCATCGGGGACGCGGTGTTCGCCGTCTTCGGCATCCCGGTGCTGCACGAGGACGACGCGCTGCGCGCCGTCCGGGCCGCGCTGGACATCCGCACCGCGATGGAGGAGCTCAACGCCGAATTCCACCGCGATCTGGGCCTTCGGCTGCGGGTGCGGATCGGCATCAACACCGGCGAGGTGACCGTCGCCGGCGGCGGCGCGACGGGTGACCCGGTCAACGTGGCCTCCCGGCTGGAGGAGGCCGCCCCGCCGGACGAGATCTTCATCGGCGACAGCACCTACCGGTTCGTCCGCCACAGTGTCACGGTCAACCCGGTCGGGCCGCTGGTGGTGCAGGGCAAGCGAGAGCCGGTGCGGGCGCACCGGCTGATCGGGCTGCGCAACCCGACGGCCGGCCCCGGCCTGCGGGAGCCCGTGCAGGGGTTCGCGGCGCCGGTGATCGGCCGCAACCGCGAGCGCCGTCGCATCCAGGACGCCTTCGAGGCGGTCGTGGAGGAACGGACCTGCCACCTGTTCACCGTGCTGGGGCCCGCCGGCATCGGCAAGTCCCGGATGGTCGGCGAGTTCTGCCAGTCCATCACCGGCCGCGCGACCGTGCTCTCCGGCCGTTGCCTGTCCTATGGCGAGGGCATCGCCTACTGGCCGCTGATGGAGATGGTGCGCCAGGCCACCGGCATGTCCGCCGACGAGAGCGCGCCGGACGGCCGCCTGCGCCTCAAGAGGCTGCTCGCCGGCGTCCCGCAGGCCGCCGAGGTGGTGGACGCACTCGCCCCGCTGGTCGGGCTGGGTGGCGCGGAGCTGGGAACCCAGGAGAGCTTCTGGGCGGTGCGCACCTTCTTCCAGGCGCTGGCCGAGCAGCGGCCGCTGGTGCTGTGGTTCGACGACGTCCACTGGGCCGAGCCGACCCTGCTGGATCTGATCGAGCACGTCGCCGACTGGTCCCGCGACGCTCCCATCCTGCTGCTGTGCCTGTCCCGGCCCGAACTGCTGGAGGATCGGCGCCAGTGGGGCGGCGGCAAGCTCAACGCCACCTCGATGCTGCTGGCACCGCTCACGGAGGACCGCTGCCACCGGCTGATCCGTACCCTGATGGGTTCGGACGACCTGGATCCAGCCCTGGTCTCCCGGATCACCACCTCGGCGGCGGGCAACCCGCTGTTCGTCGAGCAGATGGTCGCCGCGCTCGTCGACGACGGCCTGCTGCGCCGGGAGGGCAACCGGTGGATCGCCGCCGGCAACCTGCGCGGCGTCACCGTGCCGCCGACCATCTCGGCGCTGCTCGCGGCCCGTCTCGACCGCCTCGACCCGCCGGAGCGCCAGGTCCTGGAACGGGCCGCGGTCGTCGGCGAGCGCTTCTACCTGGACGCCGTGGTGGAGCTCTCCGAGCCGGCGGAGCGGCCCTACGTCCTGGATCACTGCCTGTCGCTCGTCCGCAAGGAGCTGGTGCATCCCGACCGCTCGGACCTGCCGGGAGTGGAGGCGTACCGGTTCCTGCACGTCCTGCTGCGTGACTGCGCCTACCAGACGACGTCCAAGCGCCAGCGCGCCGACCTGCACCAGCGGTTCGCCGGCTGGCTGCAGGCCCGGATGGTCGGCGGCCCGGGTGAGCACGACGAGCTGGTCGGCTACCACCTGGAGCAGGCGTACCGCTACCGGGTGGAGCTCGGCCAGCGCGACAGCGAGATGGTGGAGCTCGGCCGGTCCGCCGCCACCTGCCTGATCGAGGCGGCCGACCGGGTTCGCCAGGGTGACGAGACAGGCGCCGCGCAGCTGCTGAAGCGCGCGATCACGCTCCTTCCTGAGACCGACCCGCTGCGGCTTCGCGCGGAGATCGACCTCGGCTGGGCGCTGTACTCGTTCGGCCGGCTCTCCGATGCCGAGCGCATCCTGCGCCAGGTCAGTGAGCGGGCCCGGCGCGCCGGGGAGGACGGGCTGCGCGCCCACGCCCGCCTCGCGCACCTGCGGGTGCTGTTCGCCACCGATCCGGAGGG
This sequence comes from Parafrankia irregularis, assembly GCF_001536285.1. NCBI lineage: Bacteria > Bacillati > Actinomycetota > Actinomycetes > Frankiales > Frankiaceae > Parafrankia > Parafrankia irregularis. The sequence goes on from NZ_FAOZ01000011.1 coordinate 111,550, forward strand.
CCTGGTGGCGAGCACCCTCACCGAGGCCACGGCGGCACTCGCCTCCTTCGTCCGCGACGGCGACGACGTCGGGGCGGCGCTCGCCTGCCGCAGCCAGAGTGCCGCGTACGGCGCCGCCGGGCAGTTCGCCGCCGCCGAGAAGGCCCTGGAGAACGCGGTGCGGCACGCCGAGGAGTCCGGGGTGCCGAGGGCCGCGCACTCGTTGCGCCGCGAGCTCGTTCTCCTGCTGAGCCTCGTGCCGAGCCCGGTGCCCTTCTCGATCGTGAAGGCCACCGCGATGCTGGAGGCGGCCGGTGACGACCGTGGCCTGCGCCGGGCGGTTCTCGCCCAGCTCGCGCTGCTCAACGCCATGTCAGGCGACATGGAGGCCGCCCGCACCCACCTCAAGGACGCCGACGAGCTGATCGGGGACATCCGCGGCGCCCGGACGGACCCGTTCCACAGCGGTTTCGTCGTCGCCCGGGTCGCGCTGCTCGCCGACGAGCCGGAGATCGCCGAGCGCGAGCTTCGCCGCAGCTGCCGCCAGCTGTCGCGGATGGGCGAGCGCGCGCATCTGGCGACCCGGGCCGCCCTGCTCGCCGACGTCCTGGTCCGGCTGGGCAAGCTGGAGGAGGCGACCAAGTACGTGAACCGCTGCCGGGACGCCGCCGCGGGTGACCAGCTACCGGCGCAGGCCGGCTGGTGCTCGGTGCACGCCCGGCTGCTGGCGATCTCCGGCCGGGACGCCGAGGCCCTGCGGTTCGCCGACACGGCCTGCGATCTCGCCAGCCGCACCGACGACGTCGACGGGCAGGGCACCGCCCTGCTGGCCCGCGCCGAGGTGCTCTACCGGGCCGGGCGCAAGGAGGACGCCGCGGAAAGCCTGGAGGCCGCCGCGGCGCGCTTCCTCCGCAGGGGGAACCGCGCCGCCGCGACGATGGGCCGGCGGCTGTTCGAACGCCTCAACGCGGAGCATCTCGGCTGAACAGCACCTGCACCTCGGCTGGCCCAGCACCTCGGCTAGGTCTTCTCCGGCCGGGGCAGCGGGTTGAGCCGGGCGGTGCCGTAGGTGAAGCCGGCCAGATCGATCGTCTGAGGTTCGGTCGGCGCGAACGCCGACCCACCGTCGCCGAAGGCCGCCTGCAGGAGGAAACCACCGATCCGCAGATCGTTCGAGATCCGCGGGTTGAACTTCTCCTTGTGGGCCAGCGCACCGTCCAGCCAGATCAGGATCACCCCGTCGGCGAAGCCCTCGAAGTTGAGCTTCACCCCCTGTTCGACGCACACCCACCGGCCGGTCGGCCAGTACCAGGAGGCTTTCCCGATCACGTTCAACGGATGGTCCGGGCGAGCGGTGTTCGCGTAGACCAGGCCCGCGCCGCCCTCCCGCCAGGCGAATCTCGTCGCCAGCCCGCTGCGCAGGGTCTCGGTACGCTCACGGTTCTTCACGATGGTGCCGAAGAATCCGGGCAGCCGGCCGCCCTTGCCGAAGTCGAACGCCTCCGGAAACCGGAGGTAGTAGCGCAGGTACAGCTCGTACGGCGACCGCAGCGTGTGGTCGACGAACAGCTGCGTCCCGCCGTAGGTCGTCCCGTCGCGGTAGATCCGCCGGTCCTCCGGGTTCGCGGCGTCCACTGGGAGCGAGACACGCAGAAACGACGGAAAGCGGGGGTCGTCCGAGCGCATGATCTCGGCCCGGTCCAGCCCGAAGGTCATCCGGTTGGTGGGGACCAGCGCCTTGCCGAAGAACTCACGCGACGCCGCTGGATCGGCGAGGGTCCGCCCGCGTGCCGCCACGGGTGCCGCGGTCGCGGCCGGGCTCGCGGTGGCGTCGGGCGGAAGCACCTCACTCGCCGGGTCGAAGCGTCGATCGGCCGGGAGGATCCCGCATCCGGCGGCCGCCGCCAGGGCCAGTGAGCCGACGGTCGAGGCGAGCAGCGCCCGCCTCGACCCGCCGCTGCTCATACGTTCGGACGGCCGAGCGCGTGGTAGATCCAGCCCGCGTCACGCCACCGCTGCGGGTCGAGGGTGTTACGGCCATCGATGATCACCGGCCGGCGCACGAGCGAGGTGAGCAGTGACGGCTCGATCTCCCGGAAGTCCGCCCACTCGGTCAGGTGCAGGACGATGTCGGCGTCGGCGACGGCCTCCGAGACCCCGGCGGCGTAACGCAGGTCGGGGAACTTGCGGGCGGCGTTCACCATGGCGGCCGGGTCGTAGACCGTCACCCGGGCACCGGAGCGACGCAGCGTGTCGGCCACGTCGAGCGCGGGCGAGTCGCGGATGTCGTCGCTGTTGGGCTTGAACGCGGCGCCGAGCACGGCGACCCGCCGCCCGGCCGCGCCACCACCGAGCAGATGGATGGCGAGCTCCACCGTCCGCGTGCGGCGACGCAGGTTGACGGTGTCGACCTCGTCCAGGAAGCGCAGCGCGTCACCGGCGCCGATCTCCGCCGCCCGGGCCTGGAACGCGCGGATGTCCTTGGGCAGGCAGCCGCCACCGAAGCCGAGGCCGGCCCCGAGGAAACGCCCGCCGATCCGGGTGTCGTACGACAGGGCCGAGGCGAGGGTCTTCACATCGGCACCGGCGACCTCGCAGACCTCGGACATCGCGTTGATGAAGGAGATCTTCGTGGCGAGGAAGGCGTTCGCGGCGACCTTCACCAGCTCCGCCGTGGCGAAGTCGGCGACGACGGCAGGCGTGCCCGAGGCCAGCGCGGTGGCGTAGACCGCCCGCAGCGTGGCCTCCACCCGCTCCCGGCGCCCGGTCTGGACCCCGAGGTCGGTGCGGTCCGCGACGCCGTACCACTCGTCGTCGGCGGGCAGGCCGAAGACCAGGCGGTCCGGGCGCAGCGTGTCCTCGACCGCGAAACCCTCCCGCAGGAACTCCGGGTTCCACGCGAGATCGACCTCGGGGGCCTCACGGGCCAGCCAGCCGGCGAGGCGCACCGCCGTGCCGGCCGGGACCGTCGACTTGCCCACCAGCAGGGAGCCGGCCTTCGGCCCGGCGGCGAGCAGCGCCTCGACCGCACCGTCCACGTAGGTCATGTCGGCGGCGCCCGAGTCCGGCCGCTGCGGGGTGCCCACGCACAGGAAGTGCACGTCGGCGTCGGCCGCGTCGGCGAACGACGTGGTGAACGCCAGCCGGCCGGTCTCCAGGTTCTTGCGCAGCAGCGCTTCCAGGCCGGGCTCGAAGAAGGGCACCTCGCCTTCGGACAGCCGGCGTGCCTTGTCGGGGTCGACGTCGACCCCGACGACGTCGAAACCGAGCTCGCTCATGCAGATCGCGTGCGTGGCACCCAGATACCCGGTGCCAATGACGCTGATCCGAAGTGGTGCAGTCACCGGCTCGGTGCCCGCCGTATCGGTCCCCATGGTGTTCCCCCCACCTAGCTTCTGCCGTCAGGCCGCGGAGCGCATTGTGACTCGTCCACGTTTCGTTGGGGTGAGCGGGGTACCGGAGAGAAGGGCGCGCCCCGACCCGCGACTAGTCAACTACCAACAGTAGTAGTTGGGTACGTCCGGGTTACAAATGAGTGACACCCATTCAGGAAGGTTGTGGCTACTGCTACCGTCCTGCCTGCCGTCGCGTTGCTTCAGGTCAAGGTATTGACAACGCCACCCGCAAAGGGAAGCGGCGGGTTGCAGGGGGTAACCCAAGGGCTGGCGCGCCCGACGGTTCACGCACACTCTCCAGCTCCTCGCCGACGAACTCTGTGATCTCGGTTACCCACGCTCGGGGGGAGCGGAATTTCGCATGGAGTGGCTCGGCGATGCGGTGCAGTTCATCCGCGATCATCGCTCTCTGGTACCGCTCGGAATCGCCGGTGTCGTGTCCTGGGTGGTCTGGCTCACACGCCGGATACTCTCGACCAGATACCGACCTATACGAAATAATTTCCGGACGACGACGTCCGTTGTGGTTCCTTCCTTCCGGGAGGATCCGGACGTCCTGATGCGATGCCTGGAAACGTGGCTCGCCCAGGAGCCGAACGAGATCATCATCATCCCCGACATCGAGGACGCGGAGCTCATCGCCCGGCTCGCGATGCGCGCCGATCCGACCGTTCGGGTGATCCCCTTCGTCCACGAGGGCAAGCGGTCCGCGCTCGGCGTCGGCCTGTCCGCGGCGACGATGGACATCGTCGTCCTCTGCGACTCCGACACCGCGTGGGAGCCCGGGCTCCTCGCCGCGGTCCAGATGCCCTTCATCGATCCGCAGGTCGGCGGAGTGGGCACCCGGCAGAACGTCTACGAGCCACGCAGCAGCGTCTGGCGACGGGTCGCGAACTGGCTGGTCGACATCCGCTACCTGGACTACGTGCCCGCCCAGGGACGGGTCGGCGCCGTCGCCTGCCTTTCCGGGCGCACCGCGGCCTACCGGCGTTCCGCGATCCTGCCGGTGCTGCACAACCTGGAGCACGAGTTCTTCCTCGGCCGGCGGTGTATCGCCGGCGACGACGGCCGGCTCACCTGGCTGGTGCTCGCGTCCGGCTACAAGACGATGCACCAGCACACAGCCCATGCGATGTCGATGTTCCCCGACAACCTCCGGGCCTTCATCAAGCAGCGGGTGCGCTGGAGCCGGAACTCCTACCGCACCTACCTCACCGCCATCTACAAGGGATGGCTGTGGCGGCAGCCGCTGGTCACCCAGGTCAGTGTGCTGCAGATCGTCCTCACGCCCGTGACGATGGGCGTCGCGATGACCTACTTCGTGCTGTGGATGTTCCGGCCCGAGGCCAACGCACCCATCATCGCGATCTGCTGGCTGCTGCTCGGCCGTCTCATCCGCGGGCTCTCACACCTGCGGGAGCACCCGCGCGACATCTTCATCCTCCCGCTGACCGTGCTGATGATCATTGTGATCGCTCTGCCGATCAAGACCTGGGCCTTCGTGTCAATGAACAAGCAGGGCTGGCTTACTCGCAGATCCGACCTCATCGGCGGGGAGGGGCAGACCGACGCCTCGACCCGCACCGGAGCCGCGGCACGCCCGGCGGCCGCTCCGGCAGCGGGCGGTGCCCTGTGAGGGCCGCCGTCTCCCTCGTCTTCGCCGTCCTCGCCGTCGTCACCGGCGCGATCCTGCTGCCGGCGGCGCCCGCCCAGGCGTCACCCGTGGCGCCCCTGCCGCCGGTCAGCTCCGCGGACGCGAAGAAGCAGTCCGAGCTGGTCGACGCGGAGGACATCCGGCTGCGGTCCATGTTCGCGCGGTTCGGCGTGCTCACCGAGCCGACGCTGGTCGAGACCACCGGCAGCCTGCCCACGCTGCTGTTGCCTGCGCGCAAGGAGCCCTACAGCGCGGAGGACGTCATCGCGGCCGGCGGCGGGCGGCACGAGGTGGACGGAGCAGTGATGTTCACCACCCACGTGCTGGTCGGCCCGCAGGCCAGGCTCGTGATCGACGCCAGCGTGCGCACCCTGCGGCTGGCCAGCGGGGCGTCCGGATTCGCCTCCGTCGCGGCCTGGCGCGGGGGGCTGGAGTTCGCCGGCGCCTCACCGCAGGACCCGCTCACGATCATCGGCTGGGACGTCCAGAACCTTGAGCCGGACTCCCTCACCAACGATGGGCGGGCCTACGTGCGCACCATGGGCGGTGAGCTGATCGTGCGCAACACCAGTGCCAACCACCTGGGCTTCTGGAACGGCCGGACCGGTGGGATCGCCTGGACCGGAAGCAAGGGCGAGCCGAGCACCGGCGGCGCGGCCAACTCGACCTTCAGCGACAACATCTACGGTGCCTACATCTCGGGCAGCGAGGGCATCCAGATGGTCGGCGTGCGGCTGGTCGACAACGAGCGCTCCGGCCTGGCCGTCCACCGGGACGCCATCACCACCCTGGTGTCCGGGGTCACGTCGTCGCGCAACCACGGCGACGGCATGACCATCGACCGGGCGTCCTCCTCCCGGGTCATGCGCAGCACGGTGACCGACAACAGCGGTGACGGCATCTCCCTGGATGGCCGTGGCCTCGGCGTGGTCGCCACGGCGACCGGTGTGACGGTCAACCAGATCAAGGACACCCTCATCGAGGAGAACACCATCTCCGGCAACGGCCGGTACGGGATCCGGGTCGTCGGCGGTGAGAACACCATCGTCCGGAAGAACAAGATCAGCGGAGGGCAGCTCGGCATCCTGGTCAAGAGCGGCGCCAACGGAACCCAGGTCACCGCCAACTCGATCAACGGCGCCACGGAGGCCGGCATCCAGATCGGCCCGGACGCGCGCCGCACCGCGATCACCGAGAACTCGATGGCCGACGGCCGGCTGGGCGTCATCACCCAGGACGCCACGACGACCATCATCAGCCGCAACCTGGTACGCGGGGCCACCGACTTCGCGATCACCGTCCGCGGGTTGGCGGACGACTCGGTCATCCAGTGGAACAACCTGGGCGGTGAGGGCTGGCGTGCGGTCGACACCCGGCAGTCCACCGGGATAGATGGGCACGACGTCCACAACAACGACACGCAGGCCTGGGTGGAACGTGAGCCGCAGCACTGGTACACGCTGATCCGCCGGCACCCGGCGCTCCTGGTGTGGGGTGCCGTGGCGCTGTTCCCGATCGCCGGCGCCTGGACCCGCCACCGGGCCCGCCGCCGGCCGCCAAGCCATCCGTACCCGGAGTCGGAGCTGCTGGTCCGGCGGCTGACCGGCGGCACGATGCGCCCCGCCCCCGCCTTCTCCGGCATCCCCGGGCAGCGCGATGCCTCGTTCGACCTGTTCGGCACCGCCGAGCCGGCGGATGATGTCACCGGCCACGCCGGGCAGCCGGGAACCGGACAGCCGGAGACCAGACAACTGGAGACCGTCGGTCCGCCGAGCGACGACCCGCACAAGCTTCGCAGCCAACGGTCCGAGGGAGAGTCCAGCGCGTGATGAGCCGTCGCCCGGTCCGTTCGCACCGCCGTCGGCGGACCATGAGCATGGCCGCGACCAGCATTCTCGCCGGAGTCGCGGTCGCGGTGACCTCCTGCGGGTCGGAGAACGGGTCGAGCCCCGCCCCGGATAAAGAGGCACCGGGATCGACCGCTCGTCCGCGAGTCGACCCCTCAGACACCGCCACGGCGTGGGCCAGCCCCGGCCCGGACCCGTTCGCGACGGCCACCGCCTCGTCGGCCGCCGCCGGCGGCATCACCTGCCCGGCCGGTGGCACCACCGTCAGTGACGCGGGCGACCTGCGCAGTGCGCTGGCCACGGCGAAACCGGGCACCGTCATCCGGATCGCCGACGGCGTCTACAAGGGGAAGTTCAAGCTCACCGCGACAGGCACCGAAGCCGCGCCGATCTGGCTGTGCGGCTCGAAGGACGCGATCCTCGACGGCACCGAGGACGACGACCAGGTGAACTACGTCCTGCACCTGGACGGCGCATCCTGGGTCCGGGTGGTCGGCTTCACTGTGCGCAACGGGCAGAAGGGAGTGATCGGGGACCGTCTCCAGCATTCGATCATCGCCCAGCTCCGGGTCAACACCATCGGCGACGAGGCGATCCATCTGCGGACCGCAAGCTCCGACAACACGGTCGTCGGCAACGTCATCCGGGACACCGGAAACCGGCGGGAGAAGTTCGGCGAGGGCGTCTACATCGGCAGCGCCGAGAGCAACTGGTGCACCTATACGGACTGTGAGCCCGACCGCAGCGACCGCAACTCCGTCATCGGCAACGACATCGCCGGTACGACCTCCGAGAACATCGATATCAAGGAGGGCACGACCGGAGGTGTGGTCCGCGGGAACACCCTCTCCTCGGACGCTCTGGTCGAGGCCGACTCCTGGATCGACGTGAAGGGCAACGGCTGGCTCGTCGAGGACAACATCGGGACGGGTGGCGGAACCCTGGAGGACGGAATCCAGACCCACGTCATCAAAAAGGACTGGGGGCGGCAGAACACCATCCGCCGTAACACGCTGACTGTTAACGCAAAGGGCTTCGGCGTTTACATCCACGACGGCGACAAGACCCAGAACATCGTGGGATGTGACAACCAGGTCACCGGTGCGCAGTCCGGGCCGTCGAACATCGACTGCACGGACAGCTGACGCCGGCTCGGGTCAGGGCAGGTGTGCGCTTCAGGGGACCATGGCGCTCAGGGGACCATGGCGCGTAGCCGTACCTGCTCCTGCAGCCAGTACAGCTCCTGCGCCCACAGGCGCAGTCGGGCCACCGCCGCCAGCTGCGCCGCCAGCGCCCGGGCGACCTCGGGCCGGGTGAGATTCTGCAACGACTCGGGCGGCCATCGCCAGTCGGCGCCATCATGAGCCGCGCGCCGGTAGGCAGCCCCGAGCAGGGCGACCTCGGCCAGCGCGAAGTCGACCTGCTCGGTCACCATCGCGAGGCGGGCACGCAGGTCCTCGGTGCTGATGGGAAACCTCCCTACCGTCGACCGCCCTGGGAGATCAGGGGATCAGGAGTTCGGCGGGGCCTAAATCATCATGGGCCGCCGGACATCCTCTCCGGAATCGTACGAGCATTCGGGTGGCGCGCACAGCACGGGATTGCCCACACTTCGGCGAGCCGGCACCGGGTGGGTGATTACCCGACGGGGGTGAGCGAGGGGCCCGGGCCGGTGAGTATGTGAGGTGACCTCCAGGTCGGGTAAGCGGACCTGCGGGGGCCAAACCGGCACCCTTCCAGCCCGATCACCAGGGGGGGACCGGTGGATCTGACGTCACCAGCAATCCTGATCATGCTCAGCTTTCCGCTCATCGCGATGATCGGAATGCTGATGATGAGCAGGATCGAAAGGAGCCTTTCGGCGGTAGGACCACGCAAACGGTCGATCGCGGACGAACCGGTTCCAACCCGCTCGGCTTCGGCAGGTCCGGCGGACGGCACGCCCCACGAAGCCGGCAACGAACCAGGTCGGGCCCCGATGAGCCAGACCGGGCTCAGCCAGACCGGGCTCAGCCGGGCCGGGGTCGAGGTGATCGAGGTGGTCGAGGGCTCACCCGGCGGGCCGTCGAGCGGCCTCCTCGACCCGCAGGCGACCGGCGAGACCGGTCTCGCGGACAAGTTCGGCGAAGGCGGGCAGGGCCGCGCGGATGCGCAGCTCGGTGTGGACACGGCGCAGCAGAAGCTCCGCCCGGAGGAGGGCGGCAAGGCCCGCGATGTCCACCGACGCAAGATCGCCGACATCCACCGTCACCACTCCGCCGCCCCGGCCCAGCAGCTCGCCGATCTGCTCGCGGAAACGTAGCCTGCCGACGGTGTCGAACTCGCCACCGAGCTCGATGACGACCTCGTCGCCGGTCCGCCGCACCGTCATTCGCGTCGCTGTCGCGTCGACCCGCACCTGTGGCCCCCGGGATGTCCGTCCGTCGCAGCACGGGCAACCATCCCGTGGGCTGGTCACAGAGAGTAACATGGGCGCGGTAATCATTGAACTACTGTTACTGATTGTTGCCACCGCGGGGCCGCGCCGGCCCGAAGCGGGGCGGGCGGGACGGGATCAGCCTCAGGCGGAGCGGAGCAGACTGATCAGCGCGTTGGTGGAGCTGTCGTGCCGCAGCGGCACCGAGTGATCGGTCAGCTCGGGGATGATCCGCCCGGCGAGCACCTTGCCCAGCTCGACACCCCACTGGTCGAAGCTGTTCACCCCCCAGATCACGCCCTGGGTGAAGACCTTGTGTTCATAGAGGGCCACCAGCTGCCCCAGCGTGAACGGATCCAGCCTGGACGCCAGCAACGTGGTCGTCGGCCGGTTCCCGGCGAACGTGCGGTGCGCGACGAGCTCCGGCGCGACGCCCTCGGCCGCCACCTCCGCGGCCGTTTTGCCGAACGCGAGCGCTTCGGTCTGGGCCAGGAAGTTGGCCATCAGCAGGATGTGCTGGTCGACCTCGCCGACACCGGGGTGGTTCGGCCGCACAAAGCCGATGAAGTCGGCCGGGACCACGGTCGTTCCCTGGTGCAGGAGCTGGAAATAGGCATGCTGACCGTTGGTTCCGGGCGTGCCCCACACCACCGGGCCGGTGGGCACCTGTACGGGCCGGCCATCAAGATCAACTGACTTGCCGTTGCTCTCCATGTCGAGTTGCTGCAGATACGCCGGGAAGCGGGCCAGGTACTGGCTGTAGGGCAGCACCGCGTGCGTCTGGGTACCGAAGAAGTCGCGGTACCACAGGCCGAGCAGGCCGAGGAGAACCGGAATGTTCCGTTCGAACGGGGCGGTCCGAAAATGAACGTCCATCGCGTGGAAACCGGCGAGCATCTCCCGGAAGTGCGCCGGGCCGATCGCGACCATCAGCGACAGGCCGATCGCGGAGTCCATGGAGTAACGCCCGCCCACCCAGTCCCAGAACTCGAACATGTTGGCGGTGTCGATACCGAACTCGGCCACCTTCTCCGCGTTGGTCGAGACCGCGACGAAATGGGCCGAGACGGCCTTCTCCCCGAGCGCCTCGGTCAGCCAGGAGCGGGCGGCCCGGGCGTTCGCGAGGGTCTCCAGGGTCGTGAAGGTCTTGGACGCGACGATGAAGAGGGTCTTCGCCGGGTCCAGGTCGTGGGTCGCCTCCCAGACGTCGGTCGGATCGACGTTGGAGACGAACCGGACCGCGATCGAGCGGTCGGTGTAGTCCCGTAGTGCCTCGTAGGCCATGGCCGGGCCGAGGTCGGAACCACCGATGCCGATGTTCACGATGGTGGTGATGTGCTCGCCGGTAGCACCCGTCCACACTCCGGATCGGACCCGGTCCGCGAAGGCCGACATCCGGTCGAGCACCGCGTGCACCTCGGGCACGACGTCGACCCCGTCCACCCGGATGCTGACGCCCGCCGGGGCACGCAGCGCGACGTGCAGGACCGGCCGGTTCTCGGTCACGTTGATCCGCTCGCCGCCGAACATCGCCTCGATGCCCGACCGCAGCCCGGCCGCTTCGGCGAGCGCCACGAGCAGCTCGATCGTCCGAGATGTGACGATGTTCTTGGAATAATCCAGATAAAGGCCATCCGCCTGCACGGTGAATGACTCGGCCCGCTTCTGGTCATCGGCAAAAAGCTGGCGCAGCGTCACCCCGGAGATCTCCGTGTGGTGCGCGGCGAGCGCCGCCCACTGGGGGGTCCGTTCCACGGCCGTTCCCGCCGCGCGGGCGGTGGTCTCGGTGTTCGCCATGACGTGGGGCCCTTCCTCGATGGCAGTGCTCCCGTGCGGCCGCGTCCCCGCGCGCCCGCACGGCCGAACACCTGTCGACGATGACCAGCATGCTGCAGTCGTCCATCTGACGCGCCTGCCGGGTCGCTACCAGGGGCGGAATGGGGGGTATGAGGCCGTAGTATCGCCGGGAAAGCGCTGATGGCCCCGCATTGGCAGCAGGCGTCCCGCGATCGCGCGTGACGCGGGCGACCAAGGCGGAACCAGCACCATCCAACACGGCAACAGATGCGAACCAACCGCGGGGCTGCGCAGACACAATCCCGCACGATGTGGCCCTCGGGTGTCACCACCGCGTGGTGATCATGGTGACGACCCGGCAGCCGGTGACGGACGGAACCGACCTTGCTTATCGACAGATCTCTCGTAGAGGCGGCGCTCCCTGGCTACGCGGTCGAGGGGGACCTCGGCAAGGGAGGCTACGGCCTCGTGCTCGCCGGCCAGCACCGGCTCATCGGCCGCAAGGTCGCCATCAAGATCCTCCTAGACACGAGCGACGACCCCGATCTACGTGCGCGTTTCCTTTCCGAAGCCCGAGTCCTCGCCGAGCTCGACCATCCGCACATCGTGCGCATCCACGACTACGTCGAGCACCAGGGAACCTGCCTGCTGGTGATGGAGCTGCTCTCCGGCGGCACGCTGAAACAGCGGATGGCCACCGGGAAGCTCTCCCCGGAGACCATCTGCGCCATCGGCATCGCCGCGTCAGCCGCGCTCGCGACCGCGCACAGCCACGGCGTGCTCCACCGGGACGTCAAGCCCGACAACATGATGTTCGACGGCGCCGGCCTGCTCAAGGTCACCGACTTCGGCATCGCGAAGATCTTCGACGGCGCCGAGACGACCGCCAGTGCCATTCTCGGCACGCCGCGCTACATGGCCCCCGAGCAGATCATGGGCGGGCGACTGTTCCCCTCCACCGACCTGTACGCTCTGGCCGGCGTCCTCTACGAGATGCTCGCCGACAGGCCGCTGTTCGGCCGGCAGATGGCCGTGCAGCCACTGACACATCACCACCTGAGCGTGATGCCCGAACCGCTCACCATGGTGCCCGCGCCGATCTCCGCGGTCATCATGCGCACCCTCGCCAAGGAGCCCGGCGCCCGCTTCTCGGACGCGTCGGAGCTCGCCCAGGAGCTCGCCGCCGCGGGCACCCGCTCGTTCGGCCCGGGCTGGTTCGCCCGCTCCGAGGTGAAGGTGCGGGTGGATGACGACATCCGCGCCGCGCTGGGCGGCACCGGTACGGGCATGCAGTCGGGCGCCGCCCCGACGGTTCGCGCCAGTGGCGGCTTCCCGACCGGTGGCCCCGGCGGCATGGGCGGCCCGAGCTACCCGCCGGGATCGGGCCAGCAGGGACCCGGCCAGCCCGCGGGCGGCGGCTACCGCGGCCAGCCGCAGGGCGGGCCGCAGGGCCAGCCGCACCCGGGCTACCCGGGCACGGGCGCCCAGCTGCCCGGTATGAGCCGCCCCGGCCAGCCCGGCTACAACCAGGCCGGCTACAACCAGCCCGGTTACAGCCAGCCCGGTTACAGCCAGCCGGGCTACGGCCAGCCCGGCGGCAGCACTCCGCACCCACGACCACTGCAGGGCCCACCGAGCACGACGCCCGCGCCCGGCCCGCTCACGCCGCCAGGCTCGACACCACATCCGCGCCCGGTGGGGCCGCCACCAGGCTCGACACCGCAGCCGGCGCCACTGGGGCGTCCCGGGCCGACCCGTCCCTTTCCCGGCCAGCCGGGCCAGGGCGGGTCGAACTTCGGCGGCCAGGGCTGGGGCGGCGCGAACGCGGCGCCGACCCAGCGCCCGCCGGCGCAGAACGTTCCGCCGGGGAGCCAGCGGCCGCCCGGCCACCGCAACCAGGACAGCAACGACAACAGCCGCACCCTGATCATCGCGGCGGTCGTCTTCGTTCTGGTCGTCGCGCTGACGGTTGGCCTCGTCGTGGCCCTGTCCGGCGGAGGCGGCAAGGACGACGGCGGCGACGAGGTCCGCTCCAGCCCGGCGAACGCTGTCGCCTACAGCGGAGCGGCTGTCACCGTGCAGGGGCTGAGCCCTTACAGCCTCTCGATCGACGACCAGGGCGCGCTGCTGATCACCAGCCTCGCTACCGACCGGCTGCAGAAGATCTCCGCCACCGGTTCGGTGTCCGACCTCGCCGGCACCGGCTCGGGCGGGTTCAGCGGCGACGGCGGGCCCGCGACCGCCGCGAAGCTCGACGGTCCGGGTTCCGCGGTGACCGACGGGAAAGGCAACATCTACATTCCCGACGCGCGGAACTACCGCATCCGGAAGATCGCCTCGGACGGGACCATCAGCACGATCGCGGGCACCGGCGTCGCCGGGTATTCGGGTGACGGCGGCCCGGCGACCGCCGCGCAGCTCAAAAGCGCGGAAAAGCTGGCTGTCGCCCCGGACGGATCGATCTACATCGCGGACTACGAGAACCACCGCATCCGGAAGATCGGCACGGACGGAATCATCACCACGATCGCCGGCACCGGCGTCGACGGCTACTCCGGAGAGGGTGGCCCGGCCACGGCCGCCACGCTGAACGGCCCGAACGATGTCGAGGTGGCCAGCGACGGCACCCTCTACATCGCCAATCTCGGCAGCGACACCATCCAGAAGATCAACACGGACGGAACCATCCACACCGTGGCCGGAACCGGCGAGCAGGGCTATTCCGGCGACGGCGGCCCGGCAACCAAGGCCCAGCTCTCCATTCCGTCGGTCTCCGTCGGCAGCAACGGCACGCTCTACATCGCCGACTACGGCAACAACCGGATTCGCAAGGTGGACGCGAACGGCACGATCACCACCATCGCCGGCACGGGATCCGAGGGCAGCTCCGGTGACGGCGGCCCGGCGACGGAGGCCAAGTTCACCGATCCGAGCTCGGTGGTCGAGGACTCCACCGGGGCGCTCTACATCGCCGATTCGGGCAACAACCGGATCCGGCGCATAGCCCCCGACGGCACGATCACGACGATCGCCGAGTAAGCCGGAAAAAGACATGCCCCGAACGAATCGGAACAGCAGCGTGCGGAGAATGGCCCGGTGACTTCCATCGACCTGGGGCGAGTCGCCGGCGCGCTGACCGGCTACGAGCTCGGAGCGGAGCTCGGGCGCGGCGGTTTCGGCGCCGTGCTGGCCGGGCGGCATCGCCTGATTGACCGGGATGTCGCGGTCAAGGTCCTGCTGGAGCCGGCCGGCGCCCACGGCGGGGACGACAGCGACCTGCGGGACCGGTTCCTCTCCGAGGCCCGCGTCCTGGCCGGCCTGGACCACCCGCATGTCGTGCGCATCTACGACTACGTCGAGCAGGACGGCCTGTGCCTGCTGGTCATGGAGCAGCTCACCGGCGGCAGCCTGAAGACCCGCGGGCCGGGCCTGCGCGACCCGCGCGCCGCCTGCGCCGTCGGGCTGGCCGCCGCGGCGGCGCTGGCCGCCGCTCATGATCGCGGTGTCCTGCACCGGGACGTCAAGCCCGACAACCTGATGTTCGCCGGAGACGGCATGCCCAAGGTCACCGACTTCGGCATCGCCAAGATCCTTGAGACGACGGCGGCGACCACCACCGGCCTCGTCGGCACTCCGCGGTACATGGCCCCGGAGCAGATCACCGGCTCCCGGCTCGGGCCGGGCACCGACCTGTACTCCCTCGGTGTCGTCCTGTACGAGCTGCTCGCGGGGCGGACCCCGTTCCCCGCCGGCCTGACCGTCCCGGCGCTGCTGCACCACCACATGTCGGTGCCGCCGCTGCCGCTCAACGAGGCTCCGCCGCCGCTGGCGGCGGTGCTCCTCACCGCGCTCGCGAAGGAGCCGGCCTGGCGTCCGCCGACGGCGCACGACTTCGCCCTGTCCCTCGCCTCCGCGGCCACCTCCGTGTTCGGACCAGGCTGGCTCGCCGCCAGCGGCGTCCCGGTGCGGTTGGCTGACGACGTGCTCGCCGCCGCCGGCCACACCCAGGGCACCACGCCGAGGCCCGCCGAGATCGCCAGGCAGCTCGGGGGCGACGGATCCGCCGGCCGCCCGCCGTACGCGGATACCGCTCCGTACGCGGGTACCGCTCCGTACGCGGGCGCCGCTCCGTACGCGGGTACCGCGGGGTTAGCCCCGACCAGGGTCGAGGACTACGCGGATGAGGCCGTCGGCCCATCGACCGGGCACCGCGGGCCCAACGGGCCCAGCGGCCCCCACGGGCATCGCCAGTCGACCGGCCCGGGAGACCGTTCGCGGCGCGCGAAGATCATCACCGCGTCGGCGACGGCCGCGGCCGTGCTCGCGGTGGCACTCGGGCTGGGGATCTGGCTCACCGCCGGCGGCTCCGACCCCGAGGGACCAGCCTATGCGGGCAGTGAGGCTGTCGAGGTCAGCGGCCTCTACAGAGCGGACGGGATCGGCATCGGCCCCGACGGTTCGCTGTACCTCGCCGACAGCGGCTCGTCCGGACAATGGCAGGGCCAGGTCCTGCGACTGAGCCCCGACGGGACGCTCACCCACCTCGCCGGGGTCGGCCCGCCCGCGACCACGCCGAGTCCCACCGCCGAAAGCACAGACGCACCGACCTCTTCCCCATCGAGCTCACCGTCACCGACCCCGTCACCGACGCCGGTGCTCGGCGAGGGGGGGCCGGCCACACGCGCGGACCTGATCGCCCCGGTCGCGGTCGCCGTCGGCCCCGACGACGACGTCTACGTAGCGGACAGCGACGACGGCCGGATCCGCCGCGTCGCCGACGGAAAGATCACCACCGCCGCCGGCGCCGGGCCGGGTGAGGGGTTCAGCGGAACCTCCGGCAAGGCCGTCGGCGCCAAGCTTTCCGACCCCCGAGCACTGGCGGTCTCCGACGAGGGCGACCTCTACATCGCCTCCGGATACCGCGTCCGCAAGGTGACGTCGGACGGCATCATCAGGGTGATCGCCGGCACCAGCGACTCCGGCACCACCGGCGACAACGGCCCGGCGGCGGAGGCGACGCTCACCAGCCCGTCCGGGCTCGCTCTCGCCGACGACGGAACGCTCTATGTCGCGGACAGCAGCGCGCACACGGTTCGCAGGATCTCGACCGACGGGAAGATCACGCTGGTCGCCGGTACGCCCGGCGAGTACGGCTACTCCGGTGACGGCGGCGCCGCGACGTCGGCGAAGCTCTACAACCCGCACGGCCTCGCGGTCGGGCCGGAGGGCGAGCTCTACATCGCCGACACCTACAACGACGTGATTCGCGTGGTCACCACGGACGGTAAGATCAACACGTTCGCCGGCACGGATGACGCCAACGCGAACACCGCTGACGGTGCCATCGCGACCGAGACCGAGTTCAGTTATCCCTCCGGCCTCGCGATCGACGCCTCCGGCGCGGTGTACGTGAGTGAGCCCGACCGGGGTACCGTCCGACGGATTGGTCCGGACAAGTTCGTGACGACCGTCCTGCGAAAGGCGGCCGACTAGATCACACCGCGGGCACCGAGCGAGGAGCTGCATGTTCGATCGGCGGGACTCCTTCGACCGTCGCGAGGTGCTGCGCCTGGCCGGCAGGGGGCTGGCCGTTCTCGGTGCCGGCGGGCTCGCCGCCGGTGGTCTCACCGGCTGCGGTGGCGATGACGACGACGGCCCCGGCAGGCCGGGCGGCATCGACGAGGGAACGCCGAGCGAGCGCGACTGGCAGCGGCTGTCGGAGCAGCTCTCGGGTCGCCTGGTCCGGCCTGGATCCGGCGAGTACGGCACCGCGCTCCAGCTGTTCGACCCCGCCTTCGACAAGATCCAGCCGCAGGCGGTCGCCTACTGCGCGTCCGCCTCGGATGTGGCCCTCGCCGTGGGCTTCGCGCGTTCCGCGGGCATCGCCCTCGCCGCTCGCTCCGGCGGGCACAGCTATGGCGGCTATTCGACGACGACCGGCCTGGTCATCGACGTCTCGACGCTGAACGAGGTGCGTCCGGGCAACCGGTCGGGCCTCGGTGTGGCCGCGAGCGGCGGGGCCACCGCGGGATCGGGGGTCGCCACCGTCGGCGCCGGGGCCCCGCTCATCGATGTCTACGACCAGCTCATCCAGGCTGGCGCGATGATCGCGGCCGGCTCCTGCCCGACCGTCGGCATCGCCGGGCTGACCCTCGGCGGCGGCATCGGCGTCCTCGGCCGGCGCCACGGGCTGACCTGCGACCAGCTGCTGGCCGCCGAGGTCGTCCTGGCGTCGGGGGAGATCGTCCAGGTGGACGCCGAACGGGACGCCGACCTCTTCTGGGCGCTGCGTGGCGGCGGCGGCGGCAACTTCGGGGTCGTCACCTCCTTCACGTTCGCCACGCATCCGGCGACGCCCCTGACGGTGTTCAGCTATCGCTGGCCCTGGGACGTCGCCGCCGAAGTGGTGGCCGCCTGGCAGGACTGGAATCTCGGCGCTGACGCGCCTGACGAGCTGTGGTCCACGTGTGTCGTCACGACGACCACGGGCTCCGATGGGAAGGGCACACCCGCGATCCGGGTCAGCGGGGTGCTCAGCGAGCCGGGCGGTTCGACCACGGGCACCGGCACCAGCAGTGACACCACAGGCACCGGCGGCGGGGCAGGTTCGCGGACCGCGCTCGGCGGCAGCGCGGGCAGCACCGTGGCCGCGCCGGCGCGGGACCTGCTCGCCCACCTGGTCGACGCGGTGGGCAGCCGGCCCGCGTCCACCTTCGCGGCCCAGCGTGGGCCGCTGGAGGCCATGCTGATCGAAAGCGGCTGCTCGGGGCGAAGCGTGGCGCAGTGCCACCTCGCCGGGCGCCATCCAGACGGAACCCTGCAGCGGGCCGCCCAGCTGGCGGCCTCGAACTTCCTCACCGCGCGGCTGCCGGCCGCCGGGACCGAGGCCATGCTCGCCGCCGTCGAGGCCAGGCAACGCGAGACCGGGCTTCGGTCCGGCGGTGTCATTCTCGACAGCTGGGGCGGCGCCATCGGGCAGGTCGGCCCGCAGGACACCGCGTTCGTGCACCGCGACGTGCTGGCGAGCGCCCAGTACGTCGCCGGCTACGACATCGGGGACAGCGCGGAGCTCAAGGCCCGCAACGCCGAGTGGCTGCGGGCGACCACGGTCCAGATGAACCCGTACGTGGCGGAGTCGGCGTACCAGAACTACATCGACCCGGAGCTCAGAAGCTGGGAGAAGGCCTACTACGGCTCGAATCTGGCGCGCCTGCGCTCGGTGAAGCGCGCCTACGACCCGGACAACGTCTTCGCCTTCGCTCAGAGCATCCGCCCCGCATGACGAATCCGCACCCTTCCGCCAGCGAAGATCGAAACTACCGACAGTAGCGACAACTACAGGCTGTCGCCGCTCCGGACAGGGAGTCGACGTCACCTGCCCGGAGCGGTGTGGATCAGTACATCGGTTGATCCCCACCTCCGACTACTGGCTGCTTCTAGTCCAACCACTGTCCGTTCCATGTCCGCCGACACCTGGCGATGTCTCCGCGATAGCAGGCGTTCCCGGCCCGAGGGGCACTGATCGCCCGGCGAGGGCGACCACCTCGCCGCACCGGCCGGTCAAGGAGGCGACAGCGCGGCCGCGTGGTTCCCTGCGGCATCACGAGGACCACCGGAAGGCCGCGCGTGGACCCGGTTGTGGCACGGCGGTTCCCCTTGCGACCACTACTCAAAGTCAGTACACACATGCTGTCGGCAACCACCGACAGTCACCACCGGCGCCGGTCCCGGCAGGCACCGGCTCGCCAATCGCAGTTCAGGAGGTCCACATGAAGCAGTTGATCTGGCCGTGGGGAGTGACCATCTTCATCATCTTCTTCATGGTCACCTCGCCGGGAGACGCCGCCGATGTGGTCCACAGCGCCTTCGGTGCGCTGGGCACGGTGGCCGACGGGCTCAGCAGCTTCGTCTCCGACGTCGCCGTCTGACAGCGGCGCGACCGGCCGACACCGCCAACGACACCGCCAACGACAACCATCGATCAGAAGCTTCGAGCCAGCGGTCGGGTCACCGCGACGACAGTCGTCCAGTCGGAGAGCTCCGAGAGCACGACCCCCCAGCGGGCGCCCTTCGCGGCGATGACCTGACCGTTCCCGACGTACATGCCGACGTGGCCCGGCGCGATGGCCGTCCCGTCGGAGCCGGGGATGAACAGCAGGTCACCCGGCTGGGGCTCGACCCCGCTGACACGGGGACCGTAGGCCACCTGTTCGGTCGTGACCCGCGGGAGCGAGACGCCGATCTCCCGATAGGCGGCCTGCACCAGCGACGAGCAGTCCCAGGCACCCGGACCCGTCGCCCCCCAGACGTAGGGCTTTCCGATCTGCGACCACATGAAATCGATCACCGGCTGAAGTGTCTCGACCGACACCTCGACGCCGATGTCGAGCGAATCGCCGTACACCTGGGCCTGCGCCAGGATCGTACGGACATAGTTGCGCGTTTCCGGATAGGGCGGAACACCGGCAAAGGCCAGCACCGCACCCGGGCCGGCGTTGTAGGCCGCCAGCATCTTCTCCTGCCCTGAACCGGGCACTGAGGCGACGGCCGCCGCGACCGCGCAGTCGTAGCGCGCCGCCGCGGGAATGGCATCGACCGGGTTCCACACATCTCCGCTGCCGTGGGTGGCCCAGGTCCCCGGCATGAACTGGGCTATTCCCATCGCGCCGACCTGCGACTGGGCACGGGGATTGAATCCGGATTCCTGGCGCAGCTGGGCGGCGAGCAGTGAGGGCGTCACCTCGGGGCAGCCGGCGGCGTTCGCCGCATCCGTGATCAGCTGCACGTACTCCGTCGGAATCCCCTCGGAGTTCGTGATCGCCCGCCCGCCGACGTTCTGCTCGTCGAGAAAGGGCGCGGCGATCAGCAGAATCAGCACGGAGATCAGCAGAAAGATTCCGCCGATGGTCACGAAGCCGCCGACGCCGAGCCAGACCAGCAGGCGCCCTCCCCGGACCGTGCCGCGCGACGTCCTCGCCATCCCAGCCGCCGCCTCTGCTCGTCGCGTCCGTACTACCGGCCCGGCGCGTCGCCGGCGGCGTTCTCGAGATCGGCGCCGGCGATCCGCCAGGTGCCGTCCGTCCCGACCAGCATCGTGACCGCCGGTGTCGAAACCGTGATCTCGGCGGGCCCGGCACCGGAGATCGTCTCTCGACGCACGTTGAGCAGGAGCGCCACCTGCCCGGACGTGCTGGTGTCGACGCCCCCGACGGGTGTGACCGCGAGCACCGAGACCGTGGAGCGAGTGCCGGCGGCGCGCAGCTCGTCCCAGGCACGACCGGCCTGAGAGTCGTTGTCTCCCCCGGCGGTGCCGTCAGAGCCGCCGGTGCCGGCTCCGGCGAGCTTGGCGGCGAAGTCCGGGGTCAGGCAGTCACGGGCCCGTTCGACGCCGGCTGCCGGGCCGGCGTCGGTGCGGGCGTCGAACGACTGCCATTTCGTGAAGCAGTCACGAGCCACCGCAGCGGGATCTGTGGGATCAACCGTGGCCTGATTTTCAGCGGTGGCGGTGGCGAGCGGCGGACCCGGCGCCTGACTGGCTCCCGGCGGAGGCCCGGTCGTGGTCGGGGCAGCCGATGGCTGGTCAGAGGTGTCATCGAGCGCTGCACAGCCCGCCGCCGTAACAAGTAGCAGCGAGATCAATGTCACGAATCCAACAGCAACGCGGAACCGGGCGCGATCAAGGCGGTGGTGCGGTGTTCTTCTCGCGTGTCCGCGTGGTCTCACTCGTGGCCGTCCAGCCAGTCACGGACCCGGCCGCGACGAATGCGCCACTGATGACCGACCTTGCGCGCGGGGATCGCGCGCTCCGACAGGAGCTTCAGAACCGTGCTCTCCGACAGCCGCAACCAGGTCACCAGTTCGTCGACAGTGAGCACGTCGTCGTCGTCCGAATGGAGCGCCGGACGAGGCGACATCGCAGGTGACGCGCCTGCGGCCACCGGAGCGGCCGGCGGCTCCGCCGTCCTGGCCACGGGCCGGGCGGGCATTCGCGGCGGGCGTGACGAGGCCGTCGGAAAGCGATCCTGCACCACCCAGGGCCCCCTTCTCGGCCGACAACCGACAGCCGTTCTGCGTCGGCGAGGGAGGCTAACACCGCAATGCCGACCCTGGCGAGTCCCAACTATCGCTTGTCATACTTGAACGGCTCGTGTTACATCGATCCGACCGCAGCCGAGAGCAAGTAACAGTAAGTAACTGTAACTGGCACCAATTGGCCACCACCAACACCAGATCGAGGAACCAGTCAGACCTGCCAGGAGGGCGACGGCGCGTGAGCGATGTGCCACAGGCACCGTACGGCGAGGAGGGGGACGCGCGGCCCGTTTCGCTGATTGGCGCCCGAATCCCTTCATCCACGCCATACGCGGCCGAGCTCCCGGCTCGCGACGGCGAGAGCGACGACCGTTCCGCCACCCGGGCTGCCCGCCGCAGGCACCGCAGGCGCGGTGACACGGACGAGCCCGCCGCCACCGGCGCTGGTGACGGATCGTGGCAGGACCAGGCGTTCCATCTGGAGGATGCGGCACCCGGCGGCGCCAGGCCCACAGGCCGGTCCGGCATGTCGGGCTCAGGCCGAACCGGCATGCCGGAGCCAGGCCGGGCCGACCCGCCGCGCGCCGGCGGCCACAGCGGCCACAGCGGCCACAGCGGCCACAGCGGCCACAGCGGCCATGACAGTGGCGATGGCAGCCAGCAGGAACCGCGCGGCCAGGCCCAGCGGCGCGGCCGGCGCCTTCCACGCACACCCCCGAGCGCCGGCCGCGACACCTCGGCCACGGCCGGCGGTGAGGTGAGCGGCGGCGGGCGACGTGCCATCGCGCCACGCGCGGCCCGCCCGGAGCCGCCCGTCGCGGGCGAGCCGCCCCGGCGGGTCGAGGTGGCCCGGGTTCCCGCACCGGTGCCGCCCGGCCGGTTCGCGGCGACCCCGTCGCTGCCACGGGTCACAGCAGCCAACGACCAAAGCGCCACACCGGACGCGGCTGCCAACGACACCCTGAACCGCCGCCCCGTGCTCCGTCGGGCCGCCACGCCTCGCGCCGTCCCGCCGTCGGCGCCGATGGGCCGCAAGGACCCCAGCTTCCCGCCCGCCACCTCGGGCGCCCTGGCCAACACCGGCAGTTCCAGCACCGGCGTCGCTGCCGGTCCCGGTGCCACCGGCAGCCCCGGCGGCACAGCGGCACCAGGCCCCGCCGGAACGCCCCGCGGGCGCGCCGGGTCCGGTTCCGGCCGCGGTACCTCCGGGGCTTCCGGGGCCTCAGGTGCCAGAGGAACGATCAGCGGCTCCGGTGCCTCGACGACCTCGCCGGGCCAGCGGCCCGAGCCCGCGGAGCCGCCGGCGCGTCGCGGCGGATACCAGGGCGGCACCAGCGCGCCGCCGCCGGGCCGGCGGCCCACGACGGCCGGCCCGCGCCGGCCCGGCCGGCCGTCGGCGTTCGCACCCAGGACATCCTCGACCGACCCGGCGCCCGTAACCGGCCCGGCGCCCGTAACCGATCCAGCGCCCACAGGCGACCCAGCACCCGCGCCGCCGACGGCCTGGGAGCAGCCCGGCTGGCCAGCCCAGGCACCAGCGGGGGCGGACGAGGCAGCGGCCCGGTCGGTCGATTCGTACGCGCCGCCGGAAGTGCCCAGCTACACCGGTCAGAGCGAAGTCAGTGGCGCGGAGCCCACCTACCCGTCCGAGATCTACCCAGCCGAGGCCCATCCGGCCACACCGTCGGCTTCCGCCGGCCAGGCCTGGCCCGCGGTGGACCCGGCCTGGCCGGCCGCCGACCCCGCCTGGCCCGCGGTGGGTCAGGCGTGGCCGTCGGCCGATCAGGCCTGGCCAGCCGAAGGTCAGGCGTGGCCGTCGGTCGAGTCCACGCCGGGCGCCGCAGACACCGCAGACACCGCCGGTGGCACCCTCGGCGACACCGCCGCCGCCGCGGCCTCCGCCTGGGGCGACGTCAACGGGTGGTCCCAGGAGCCCGGTGTCACCGAGGCCGCCACGGCACTCCAGCCCGAGATCCCGACGCTGCCCGTCGAGTCGGGTGCTCGCCCCGTCTCCGTCGCACCGCACGGCGTCGCCGGGGCGGATCACGTCGACCAGGTCGACGGCGAGCTCGCGACCGAGGCGGCAGACCAGGTCTCCCTGCTTGGTCATGAGCCGGACGCGGAGGAGAGCACCGGCTACCCGCAGAGCGATGTCGACGTGTGGGGCGATGACGATGCCCCGCTGTCGTCGGTGTCCCCGGCGTCCCCGGTGTCGTCCGAGGACGGGCACCGGCGGCGTCCGTCGACGGCGCTCCTGCCATCGGGCCGGCATCGCAGGTCAGGCCTCGAACCCGACCACGCCCAGGAGCACCCGTCGGCGGTCGCGAACCGAGCCTCGTCCCGGAGCGCCTGGCCGGGGCAGGAGACCTGGGCCGATGCGGACGACGACGAGCCCTGGGAGGAGATCCCGCTGCGGATCACTCTCATGGACCGTGCCGCAGCCGTCCTGCCCGGCTCGTGGCGGATCGCGGTGACCTCGCTCTTCCCGTACTCGGGCACCACGACGCTGGCCGGCGTCGTCGGTCTGACCCTGGCCGGTGTCCGCGCGGAGCCGGTGCTCGGTGTCGATCTCCATCCGGGGACGACCACCCCCGGCTTCGTGCCCCCCACCGCCGACAGCATCGAGATCGACGAATCACGTGGTGACAACCTGGTGAGCCGCGTGGGCAGCCGGGGTGTCACCACCGTCTCGGACATCGCGCGGCAGCGCGGATCCGGCGCCGCGATGCCACCCGAGGAGGTTCAGGCCCTCATCGGCGCCCGTCGCTCGGGCGCCATGTTCGACCTCGACGTACTGCCCATCGAGCGCCCCGCGGGAAAGGACGCGGATGCGAACGCGGGCGCGGGCGCCCTGGTGCCGGTGGACGAGCCGGTAACGCCGGGAACGCTCCGAACCGTGCTCGGCGCGCTGGCCCACGCCTATCCGCTGATTCTCCTGGACGCACCGGCGGCGGCCCCCCTCACTCCGACGGCGATCCGCTCCGCCGACGCGGTGATTCTCGTGACGCTGGCGACCGCCTCTGATCTGGAGACCACCCTCGCCGACCTGCTCGACCCGCAGGGCGCGCTGGCCGGCGTCGGGGTGAACAGCCGGGAACGGCTTCGCCGCGAGGAAGCCGGAGCCCAGCCCGGCCCCGCTGTCATCGCCGCCGTGGTGTCACCGCGGCGAGGGCGGCCCTCACCCCGGACCAGGACCGCCACGGCCCAGCTGGCCCGCTATGTCGACGCAATCG
Source organism: Parafrankia irregularis (assembly GCF_001536285.1). Classification (NCBI taxonomy): domain Bacteria; kingdom Bacillati; phylum Actinomycetota; class Actinomycetes; order Frankiales; family Frankiaceae; genus Parafrankia; species Parafrankia irregularis. The sequence goes on from NZ_FAOZ01000011.1 coordinate 135,903, forward strand.
TGCGGGTCCCCTACGACCCGCGCCTCGACCCCAGCCGCGGAACCCCCGTTCGGATTCCGAGGCTGCGCTGGGCGACCCGGCGGTCCTATCTGCGGCTGGCCGCCGAGACCGTGGACGCGCTGGCCGCAATGGCAGACGCCGAGGTCAGCGCGCCCGTGCCGGCGGACCGCCCACCCCTGAGCCCACCGTCGCCGCTAGCGATTCCCAACGGTTCGACGCGGCTACACACCGGCGATGCCGATCACCCCGAGGTGCCCGGCGTATCATTTGGCGACCTGCGGCCCGGAAGCAAACCCACGCGGGTGTCCGGGCCGGATCGTCCGGGCGGTCAACCGCCTGCGGGAGGGGAACCAAGATGAGCGTGGCTGCGGCAACCGCCTCGGTAACAGCCTTTCTCGCCGTGGAAGTCAAGCCCGACGAGGCCAAGGCGCCCGGCATCAATGCGCTGAAAGACCTGGTCAACGGGCTGGCAGCGTATGCGGTCGTCGCCGCCGTGGCCTCCGTGTTGTTGGGCGGAATCGCGTGGGCTCTCGGTGAGCGGATGGGGCTGGACCGCGCTTCGGCCGTCGGCAAGAGCGGTGTCCTCGCGGGCTTCGGCCTCGCCTTCCTGGTCGGTGCCGCCGCCACCTTCGTCAACTTCTTCATCGCCACCGGCAGCAGCGCGGATGACGCCACCGGCGACACCAACAGCATGCGTCCGCCCGCAGTGGTACTGACCATCACCCCAGGCCCCGCCGAAGACATCGTCGATGATCCCGACGTGGTCCATGCACCGCCGTCCGCAGACTTCTAGGCGGTTCCGGAGGTATCTGGCCTCCGACATTGCGATGATGACCCTGCCGGCAACGGAGGGGAGTAGGCGTTGGTGAGCCTCGCAGAGTGGGCATTCGGACGTCTGATCGTTGTCATCGTCGCAGCGTCAACGGTGACCGCGGTCGGAGTCGGCACCGTGACTTTCTTCATCGGACGGCATTCGGTGGACAGCAGCCCTGAGGCATCGGTCAGCGCCGGGACGGAACCCGCCGCGCCCTCGGCGCAGGCTTCGGCGGCGCCGACAGCCGTGGTCCCCACGCCCGACGATGTGCCCACGCCCACAGGCGAAGCCGGCCCGGTCGGCGCCCCCACGCGGGTCAACGAGTTCGGGGTCCCGGTCGGCTACCCCCACACAAAGTCCGGCGCCATAAGCGCCTGCGGAAACTACGTTGCAGTAACGAGCGTCGCGAAAAATCGCGAACCCACTCGATCTCACGACATAATTCTTTCGATCTCCGACGAAAACACCGCCGCAAGGCTTTCCAATCTCCTATCCCAGGTCGACACGGAGACTGCAAAGAATTTCAATATCCCGTCGGTCCTCTCCCCGCAGTTCACACTGAACCATCGAGTTATCGGCTACAAGATAACTAGCTACGGGGAGAACGTGAGTAAGGTTGAGGTCCTCTCAGCCATTGCCGCAGGAGTGACCGACGGGACCCCGAATCTGCAACCGTCCATGCACTGGGGAACAGATCTCTGCACGATCAACTGGGACGGTTCAGATTGGAAACTTCGTGATATTTCAGGAGGGAGCGAAGGGCACGCTATGACAGAGCGAAGCTCGGAGTCCTTCGAACGCTTCGCTCTCGCAGGGGTGACTTCATGACGACTGCACCAGCCAAAGAGGTTCTCGCCGTCCCGAACCCCCTTTCTGGTATCGGAGATGCAATCTCCGGGATTGCCGGCGGGGCTGCCGACGACTTCTTGGACTCGGTTGGAAAAGCGTTTTGCAACATGGCGGCGGACCTTTCGTCGTCCGTCTTCAGCTTTGCGGCACAGAAGACCGCTGTAGATCTCAACGCGCAGTATGTCGTCGACAACTACAACATCGTCTTCGGCGTATCGGTGCTCATCGTCACCGGGCTCTTCCTCTGTTCGTGCACCGTAGCGGCACTACGGGGCGATCCGCACGTGTTCGTCCGGGCCCTGGCCACCACCGGCACGGCGATCATCGGCTCGTTCATCGCCCTGACGCTGCTACAGATGGTCCTGGCCGCCTCGGATGGCATGGCCGAGGCCTTCGGCAATGACAAGGCCCTGGGAGCGGACCTCGTAGCACAGCTCCGAGAGCTACCCGAACAGGGAAATTTCGCGCTAGATCTAGTGCTGTCCCTCCTGGTGGCGATCTTCGCCTTCACGCTTTTCGTCGTGCTCTACATCCGCAAGGTCGCGATCATCGTGGTGGCGGTGTTCATCCCGTTGTATCTGGCGGGGCAGCCCACGATGACGACCAGCGCATGGATGAAGCGCGCCACCGAGACGCTGGTGGCGCTGATTTTCGCGAAGCCCGTCATCTACGCGATTTTCGCGCTCGGTGCCGGCATCGCCCAGGACACCGGCGGATCCACAGTTGACCAGACACTGAGCATTCTCAGTGGTGTCGTAGTGATGATCGCGGCCGTCCTCTCGCCGTTCATGCTGATGCACCTGCTCGGATTCGCCGACGTCCAGCTCATGCGCGCGGTCGGGTCTGCTGGGCAGCGCAGTGCGGCGTCGTTCGGGCACGGTGCCGGTGCGCTGCTCGGTTCGACGTCCCGGGAGACGTTCCGCGGAATCGGTTCACGGCTCCAGACCAGAAACCGGGGAATGCTCGGCGACGCGGGTGCCTTCGGCGGCTCGACCGTTCCCGCGGCCCGTCCGGCGGTGCGGCCCGGCCGCGGAGGGTCCGGATCCCCGGCGCCGGTCGGAACGCCTGCCCGTGCGGGTGCCGCCGGGACTGTACGCGCCAGGGTCAACCGCTCGGAGGGTTCGGGTGTCGGCGTCGGCGCGGCGCCGGCCGGGACGAGGTCCGGCCGGAACACCGTCGGCGCGACCGCCGCGACGCGAGCCGTCCCCGCCAGGGCGGGAGCTCCCAGCGGGGGCGGCGGCCGAGCGGCGGCCGCAGCACCGCCGCGCACCCCGGTGGCCCGGACCGCCGCCCCGGCCGCCCACGTCTCAGGCAGCACCGTGGCCAGGCCGCCGGTGACTCCGCAGGCCGCACCGCGAGTCACGCCGCCGGCACGCACAGGAGGTGGCGAGTAGCCCGTGGTATCCGAACGCAGCTATCGATTCGGGCCCCTGGAGCGCGGCGGGGTACTCCTCGGCATGCGCTGGCCCCAGCTGGCGCTCCTCATCGGCGTCATGCTGTCGGTGCTGGGCGCGCTGCGTTCACCGTTGATACTCGTTCCCCTGTGGGTGCTGCTGGCCGCGGGGTTCGCCTTCGTCGCGTTCGTCCGGGTGGAGGATCGTAACCTCGACCAGTGGGTGCCGATCATGTTCGGCTTCGCGATGCAGAAGGTGACGGGCGAGACAGTGTTCCGCGGAGGCTACTTCCGACTCGGTCCCACCGAGGACCGGATTTCCAGGACGGTCCTGCCGGGGCCGCTGTCGGGCCTGGTCATCCTGTCGTTCCCGGTGGGTGGCGGCCGGTACGTGGCCGTGGTCAAGGACGCGAAGAAGCAGACCTACACGGCGGTCCTGCAGGTGAAGGGCAGCCAGTTCGCCCTGCTCGAGTCCGGGGATCAGCAGTCCCGGGTCGACGCCTGGGGCGAACTGCTCGCCGGCCTGACCGGTGGTGGCGGCAAGCTCTCCCGCATCCAGTGGCTGGAACGGACCCTGCCGGACTCCGGTGACCAGCTTCAGCGGCACTGGCGGGTCCGCGGCCACCACGACGACTCCTGGGCCGCGCAGGCCTACGAACAGGTCATCGACGCGGCCGGCCCGGTCGCGCAACGGCATGAGACCTACCTGTCCTTCCAGCTCCGGGCGAAGGACGCGCGCCGTGCCATCCAGCGGGCCGGTGGCGGCGACGAAGCGGCCTGCGCGGTGCTGCTCAGCGAGCTGCGGACGATGGAGGCCGCACTGGCGCGGGCGTCGATCAACACCGTCGGCTGGCTCCCGCCCCGCGCGCTCGCCGCGGTCATCCGCACCACCTACGACCCCTACTCGATCGAGATGATCGACGCGCGGGGTGGCGCGAGCACCGATCTCGCCGGTGGTCTCAAGGGTCTGCCGTCGGGCATCAACCCGGCCATCGCCGGGCCCATCCGCACGGTGAACGCCTGGGATCACTACCGCACCGACTCGGGCTTCCACACCACCTACTGGATCAACGGCTGGCCGCGGGTCCCGTCCCCGGCTGCCTTCCTCGCGCCGCTGCTGATGGAGACCACCTGCCGGCGCACCGTCTCGCTCGTGGTGGAACCGCTGCCCGGTCGCAAGGCGGAGAAGGCGGTGAACCGGCGTCGCATGGCGCACATCGGCGAACAGCAGATGCGTGACAAGGTCGGCAAGGTGACGACACAGCGGGACGTCACCGAGGCCGACGAGGTCGAACGGCGCGAGCAGGAGCTGATCGCCGGTTTCGGCGCGTTCCGCTTCCACGGGTTCGTCACCGTCTCCGCGGACGACCTGGAATCCCTCGCCGACGCCTGCGGTGAGGCGGAGACCCTGGCGTCGCGCAGCCGGCTGGAGATGGTGCGGCTCGTCGGCGAGCAGGACCAGGGCTTCAGCATCGGGGCGCTGCCGCTCGCGGTGGGGGTGGCATGAGCTACGACCACGGCGCCGCCGGCTACGACGTCTACGGCGCCGGCGCCGGCGACGACTACGGCCACGACTACGACGGCACCGGCTACGACGGCACCGGCGAGGACCCCGGCTACCAGGCCAGCGGGTACGTCGATCTCGGTGGCAGCCAGCGCAGCCGCCGCCGGCAGGCGAAGGCACAGGCGGCCCACGAGCGGCGGTCCCGGCGGGCCGAGCGGGCCGCGGCCAACGCGGAACGGGCCTCCATGCGCCGGGCCCAGTCGTCGCTGCGCCGCGGCGCCCAGCCGCCGCGGCTGCTCGGCCCCTTCGCCGGCCGCGCCTTCCACAAACTGCGCCTGCCGGCACACATGGAGACCACGGCGCAGATCGCCGGGATCTACCCGTTCGTCGTCGATTCCGGGCTCGACGCCCCGGGCATGTACATCGGCCGGCACGTGTGGTCGGGCAACTCCTTCGACTTCGACGTCTTCGAGCTGTACCGGCAGCAGGTGATCGAGAACCCGAACTTCGCGGTGTTCGGCGCCGTCGGCTCGCGCAAGTCCGCGCTGCTCAAGACGCTGATCTCCCGCGGTTCCGCGTTCGGCTACCAGGCCGCCGTCCCCTGTGACCCGAAGGGTGAGTACACCCGGCTGGCGCGCCGCCTCGGCTGCGAGCCGACCTACATCGGGCCGGGCCTGTCGACCAGGCTCAACCCCCTGGACGCCCCACCGCGCCCCCGGGGCATCGCGGACGCGGACTGGGCCCGGGAGGTGAAGCGCGCCCGCTCGGCGCTGCTGTCCTCGCTGATCGAGACGGCCAAGGGCGTGCCGCTGACACCGGCCGAGCACACCGCCGTCGACCTCGCGCTCGACGTCGTCACCCGGCAGATCACCGGCGCCGACCCGGATCGCTGGGCCACCCCGCTGCTCCCCCACGTGCTGGAGGCGATGACCGACCCGTCCGAGGAGGACTGCTCGGCCCTGCCGATGACCGCCATGGAGCTGCGTGACGCGTCCCGGGACGCGACCCTGACGCTGCGGCGGCTCACGCACGGTGCACTCGGTGGTCTCTTCGACGGCCCGACGACCTCGCCGCTGGACTTCGACAAGCCGATCGCGGTGCTGAACCTGGAGCGGGTCCAGGGCAGCGACGAGATGATCGCGCTGATCATGACCTGTGCGCAGGCCTGGATGGAAGCGGCGCTGATGCGCCAGGACGGCGTGCAGCGCTACGTCGTCTACGACGAGTGCTGGCGGCTGATGCGGTTCGCGGGGCTGGTCCGCCGGCTGTCCGCCCAGCAGAAGCTGGCGCGGCAGTGGGGCTGCGCGAACGCCATCGTGGCGCACCGCATCTCGGACCTGCTCTCGGCCTCCCCCGACTCGGTGGAGATCGCCAAGGGCCTGCTCGCCGAGACGGCGATCCGGATTCTCTACAAGCAGGCGTCGGACCAGATCGCCGACACCAAGGAGGCACTCGGCCTCACGGACGTCGCCGCCGACCTGCTGCCCCGGCTGGACCCCGGCTACGCCCTCTGGCTGATCCAGCACCGTGCCTTCTACGTCGAGCACGTGGTCGGCGACCTGGAGATCCCGGTCGTGCTCAACGGCTCGAAGATGCACGGCGAGGTCGACGACACCAACCTCGTCCCCGACGATCTCGACCCCAGCGAGCTCGACCCACCCGAGCTCAACCCCCGGCTGACATCCGATCCGCCCGGTGTGGCCTTCAGCGTGCCCGCGCCGATGCCGGTGCCCGCGGCGGGTCAGCTGACCCACGCCTACCACGACGAGCGGGGCCACGACCCGGCCGAGGAGGACGAGGAGAACCTCGTCGCGCGGGCGCACTGGGCGGCACCACCCCTCGTGCGGGACGGCGTCCACCACATCCAGGTCGGCGACCCCCAGATCGTGGACGCGCCACCCAACTAGGGCCGTGGCAGCCGCCCCTGCCCCGGCTGCGCGCCCGAAGGGGAAGGCGCGAAGAGTGGAGGATTTTCGTCGTCTCCGCGACCACGATCCGCAGGCCTTACCCAGCAGCAACGCCAGCCGCAGCGCCAACTCGGAGCCGTGGTTCGAAGGGTGGAGGATATTTGGTCGTTTCAGCGACCAGAATCCTCCGGTCTTACTCAGAAGCAGCCGCAGATAGCGCTGCCCGTTGGCCCGGACAGCGCTATCTGCGCAGCATTCCCCGCAGCCGTGAGCGGGTCGGCCAGGACTGCGGCCCGGCGACCTCGTACCCCGGCAGGACCCGCTGCGCCACGTCGACGAGCAGCGCGACGTCGATCGGGCGCAGCACCACTCCAGCGGCCAGGATGTAGTCCGCGACCCCGGCCACGGGCAACAGCAGGACACCATCGACCAGCGCGAGGCCGTCCGGCACCTCCGCCCGCGCGAACGCGACGACCGACTGTGCCTCGAGCTGCCAGCCGGCGGGCAGCTCGGCGACGAGCTGGCTGGTGGCCTCCTCGCCCATCCACGCGACCAGACCGAGCATGGCGCGCAGCGGCACCTTGCCAGCCCACACACCCGCCGGGTTCTGCCTGATCGGACCGCCGTGGGTGTCGGTCTCGATCACCCAGGCTCCGGACGGGCCGATGACCAGGTGGTCGATGTTGCCCGCGGAGTCCGCGAGCTGCCTGTCGTGGAGCACGGTGTAGCCGGCGCGGCCGAGCCGGTCCAGGGAGCGGGCGGTGCGGCGCTCGGCCTCGGCATCCAATCGCCAGGCCTCGATCTCCGGTGGAACACGGTAGTAGCGGATGGCGAACGCACCGAGGACCACGAGCGCGCCGAGCACCGCGGCCTGCGCCACCCGTACGGCCGGTAACCCGCCCAGACCGCAGAGAAACCCGGCGAGCGCGCCCGCGCCGGCAGCGCCGACAGCCGCCACGACGGCCACACGTCGCGATCTGTCGCCGCGCTCCGCCGCGTACAGCTGCCGTCGACGCTGGTACTCGGCCATGGCCGACCGGCCAGCCGGCACGCGATCATGAGTGTCCGCGGTCACCACCTCCTGTCAGCTCGGTACCGCCGCCGCGCTTCGGGGGACCGCAGGTGGGTACCGCGAGTCTGCCGCGATCCGGTCACCGGGCGCTACCAGCAATCTTCATCGTGAGGATCACACTTCCATCGAAAACGCGACCGCAACAGCCCGGAAGCGTGGAATAACCGAAAGAACTACCGAAGATGTACACACCCCCGTCTGGGAAGTGGTGGCTGCCCCCACGCCTTGTGTCAGGTGGAGAGTGTCAGGTGGAGACAGCCCACAACCCACGGCGCTGCGCCCGCTGCCCGACGAGGGGTAGCCGAGCCGCCGCTGTGGGGAGAACGCCCTCACGATAGGCGCCTGTCGACGTCGCCGAGGCGCAGGGAGAGGAGCCACTCGATGCCACTTCGCGTGACACCTGAGGCTTCTGGACGCAGGCAAACGGGTCGGACCAGCCCAAACGGCCCGACCGGTCAGCCCGAGACGACCGACGAGGCGGCCCACATAAAGATCACATCCGCATCTGCTTCCTCCGATGAGTCCGCCGCGGCGGAGCTGCGGTCGTTCGACGACCTCGTCGAACTCGCCATCCACGACGTCACCAGCGCCGATGCCAGAGCCGAGGGCTCGGCCGGGTCCGGAGCAGGAGCGGGAGCCTCGGCCGGAGAAGGAGCCACCGGACGGGCGGACATGCGCCGGGTCGGCATCGAGCTCGAGTGGCTCGTCGTCGACGTCGCACGTCCCTCCCGCTCCGTCCCGCCGGACGAGACGGCTGCGGCCCTCATCGAGGCGCTCGGAACCACCGGGGCACCCGGAACCGCAGGGGCATCCGCCCGGTCGGGCCTGCCGGGGCCAGGACCAGGGCCGGAGGCCGGAGCGCCGGCCTCTCCAACCTCGCCAACCTCGCCGGCCTCGCCCTCACTGCCCTCGCTCCCCGGCGGCAGCCGGCTCACCTTCGAACCGGGCGGGCAGCTCGAGCTGTCCGGTCCGCCGCTCGCCCTGGCGGACGCCGTCGCCGCGATGCGCGGCGACCTCACGCTCGTTCGCGGCGCGCTCGCCCGCCACGGCCTCGGTCTGGCCGGCCTCGGGGTGGACCCGCTGCGGCCGCCGCGCCGCCACACGGCGGCCTCCCGGTACGTAGCGATGGAGGAGCATTTCCGCGCCGTCGGCGGTGAGGCCGGGCTGACGATGATGTGTTCCACCGCGTCCGTCCAGGTCAACCTGGACAGCGGTGCCGACGTCACGCAGACCGTCGAGCGTTTCCGGCTCGCCCACGCCCTGGAGCCGGTGCTGATCGCGATGTTCGCCGCGTCGCCGATGCCAGCCGGCCAGCCGCTCACCTGGCAGTCCGGCCGGCAGGAGGTCTGGGCCAGGATCGACCCGAGCCGCACCGGCCCCGTCCTGCCCGACCCGACGGTGCCGCCGACCGAATGGAACCCGCGCGGCGGAACCGACCATCTGGCCTGGCTGTGGGCGCGGTACCTGCACGACGCCCACCTCATGATGATCGCGGGGGACGACGGCGAGTATCAGGCCGTCGGGCACCGGGCGACCTTCGGCGACTGGCTGGCGGGCGGGCGGGCCGCGCCGAGCACCCGCCGGCCGACGCGCCAGGACCTCGGCTGGCACGCGACGACCCTCTTCCCACCGGTCCGTCCACGCGGCTGGCTGGAGCTGCGTTACCTGGACGCACAGCCGTCGGAGCTGTGGCCGGTCCCGGTGGCCGTCGCGTCGGTCCTGTTCGACGATCCGCTCGCCGCCCGCGAGGCCCTCGCGGCCAGTGTCGCGGTCGCCGGCCGGGCCCGGCTGGCGGCCCGGCTGGGGCTGCGGGACCCGGCGCTGCACCGCGCGGCGGTTCGGTGCGTCGACCTCGCCGTGGAGGCGCTCACTCGCGCCGGCGGTGATCCGGAGCTGCGCCTCGCCGTCGAGGCCTTCGCGGATCGCTACACCCGCCGGAGACGCTCGCCGGCCGATGACCTGAGCCTGCGCCTCGCCGCCCGCGGGCCGGCGGAGCTGCTACGCGAGGAGGCGTCCCAGTGCGTCCTGGTCCCCTGACCGCGGCGGCGGTGGCCGGCGAGCTCGACGCCGCCCGGCGCCGCTCCCTGGCCTACACCGACCTCACCGACGACGATCTGCTGCGCCAGCACTCCCCCCTGATGTCGCCGCTGGTGTGGGACCTCGCCCACGTCGGCAACTACGAGGAGATCTGGCTGCTGCGCGCGCTGACCGAGGCCAGGGAGCTGCACGCCGGGCTGGACGACATCTACGACGCGTTCCGGCACAAGCGGGCCACCCGGACGTCCCTGCCGCTGCTCGGCCCGGCCGAGGCCCGTGGCTACCTGCGGGACGTCCGCGCCCGGGTGCTGGACGTCCTCGCCGCGCTGGAGCCCGATCTGCTGCTGCCACGTCCCGGCGCCGAGGCGGGGGCGAGGACAGGGGCAGGGGCAGGGGCAGGGGCGGAGCCGGTTCCGCGGAACCGGCTGCTGGCCGACTCGTTCGTGTACGGCATGGTCATCCAGCACGAGCACCAGCACGACGAGACGATGCTCGCCACGCTGCAGCTACGCACGGGGCCGCCCGTCCTGGCGGACCCCGCGGACACAGACGGCCCGCACGCAGACGGCCCGGGCGGAGAGGGCCCGGACGGAGCAACCGCCGGCATCTCGGCACGGGCGGCGGGCGACGCGGGCGAGGTCCTCGTCCCGGCCGGCGAGTTCACGATGGGGACGTCGACCGAACCGTGGGCCTACGACAACGAACGGCCCGCGCACACCGTCCACCTGCCCGCCTTCCACATCGGCCGGTTCCCGGTCACGAACCGGGCGCAGATGGAGTTCATCGCCGACGGCGGCTATGACGACGAGCGTCTCTGGTCGGCCGACGGCTGGGCCTGGCGCTGCGCGGAGCATCTGAGCGCGCCGCTGTTCTGGTCCCGCGACGGCGATGTGTGGACGCGACAGCGCTTCGGGCGGGTCGAGCCCGTCCCGCCGGACGAGCCGGTGCAGCATGTGTGCTGGTATGAGGCCGAGGCGCACGCCCGCTGGGCCGGGCGGCGGCTGCCCACGGAGGCCGAGTGGGAGAAGGCCTGCGCGCACGACCCTGTCACCGGGCGTTCACGGCGGTATCCATGGGGCGACACCGACCCGACGTCCGAGCTTGCGAACCTGGGGCACGGGCGGGCCAGGCCCACACCGGTCGGTAGCCGGCCGGCCGGGGCCAGCCCGTGCGGAGCCGAACAGATGATCGGGGACGTATGGGAGTGGACCGCGAGCGGATTCACTCCGTATCCCGGATTCGCCTCGTTCCCGTATCGGGAGTACAGCGAGGTCTTCTATCCTCAGGGCGGCGAGTCCGCCCGTTATCGGGTGTTGCGTGGCGGTTCCTGGGCGACCCACTCCAGTGCGGTCCGGTCCACGTTCCGCAACTGGGACTTTCCGATCCGCAGGCAGATCTTCGCCGGGTTCCGGCTCGCGCGCGACGCCGGGCCATCCTGAGGAAGGGGGCACCTGTGTGCCGCCATCTGGCCTGGCTCGGGGCACCTCGCACGCTCGCGGCGCTCACCGTCGACCCGCCGTTCGGCCTGCTGCGCCAGTCCTGGGCGCCACGCCGGATGCGGCACGGAACCATCAACGCAGACGGTTTCGGAGTCGGCTGGTACACACCGGCGCTGCGCCCGGAACCGGCGCGTTACCGACGCGCCGTGCCCATGTGGACGGATGCCTCGTACGAATCGATCGCGGGAACGATCAGTTCGTCCTGTGTGCTCGCCGCCGTGCGCAGCGCGACTGTCGGCATGCCGGTGGAGGAGACCGCGACGGCGCCGTTCACCCACGGCACGCTGCTGATGAGCCACAACGGCCGGGTGAACGCCGAGGCCGCGATGAGTGAGCTGCTGGCCCGGCCCGGCGCACCGGTGCCGGACTCCCGCTGCGACTCGGCCATCGTGGCCGCCCTGCTCTGGGAGAGCACGTCCCGGCTGCCACTGCCGAAGGCCGTGGCGGATGTCGTACTGACCCTGAGTGAGCTCACCGAACCGGACGGGACCCCGGCCCGGCTCAACCTCCTGGTCACGGATGGCACCCAGATCGTGGCCACCACCTGGCGGGACACCCTCAGCTACCGGGCGGGGCCGGACGGCGTTCTCGTCGCGAGTGAGCCGGACGACGACGACAGCGATGACAGCGACAGCGCCAGCGATGACAGCGACGACAAAGGTGACAGCGACGACAGCGGCAACAGCAACAACGGCGACAGTTCGGGCTGGTTCGACGTACCCGACCTACATCTCCTGGTGGCCGACACACGCAAAGTCACTCTTAGTAGTTTGATCTCTTAGAACGGCTACTGTGAGTCGCACGAGTAGACGGAGGGCCCACGTTGACATCCAGGACACCCGCAACTGCCACGGGAGCGCGCGGGTCCGCCTTCGCCGGAGCCAGCGGCGGCGACCCGAGCGGCATCCGCGACGAGCCCACCCGACCGCAGGACGCAACAGCCAACGGATTGGGGTCGGGGTCGGTGCCGGTCACCGGTATCACTGTCACACGCCACCTCGCCGCCGCCGAACGGCACGCGTCCCTCACCGCCGACGTCCGCGCCGGGCTGACCGCGAATCCGCGCGAGCTGCCGCCCAAGTGGTTCTACGACGCCACCGGCAGCCTGCTGTTCGACCGGATCACCCGGCTGCCCGAGTACTACCCGACCCGGCGCGAACACGCGGTGCTCGCCGCCAACGCCGCGCGGATCGCCACGGCCTGCCCGGCGACGACGCTGATCGAACTGGGTTCGGGCACCTCGGAGAAGACCCGTCTGCTCCTGGACGCGCTGCGCAACGCCGGGGTGCTCCGTCGCTTCGTCCCGTTCGACGTCGACGAGGAGACCCTGTTGCGGGCGGGCCAGGAGATCCTCCGCTCCTACCCGGGCACGTCCGTGCACGCCGTGGTCGGCGACTTCGAACGCCACCTGGCCTTCCTCCCCGGCTCCGCGAGCGGCGACAGCGGGAGCGCGGGCGGCGTGGCGGCCGACCGGCGGCTCGTCGCCTTCCTCGGCGGCACGATCGGGAACCTGCGTCCCGAGACCCGCGGCACGTTCCTGCGCGCCCTGCGAGACCAGTTCCACGACGGCGACGCGCTGCTGCTCGGCACCGACCTCGTCAAGGACCCCGCCCGCCTGGTCGCGGCGTACGACGACAGCGCCGGTGTGACGGCAGCCTTCAACCGCAACGTGCTCTCCGTGATCAACCGGGAGCTCGACGCCGACTTCGACCTGCGCGGCTTCGCGCACGTCGCGGCCTGGGATCCGGAGAACTCCTGGATCGAGATGCGGCTGCGCAGCGTCCGCGAGCAGGAGGTCAGCGTGCGCGCCCTCGGCCTGGTCACCCGCTTCGGCGCGGACGAGCAGATGCGCACCGAGATCAGCGCCAAGTTCACGCTCGAAGGCATCCGGGCCGAACTCGCGGCGGCCGGCCTCGGCACCAGCGCGCAGTGGACCGACCCGGACGGCGACTTCGCGCTGACGCTGGCCGTCCCGGCCTGAGCCGGGACGGCCGCCAGGCCGGTCGTCAGGACCCAGCCGCTGATCAGCCGGTGATCAGCCGGACGTCGCGGGCGGCGCCGGTCGACGCCGAGGTCGCCATCGCCGCGTACGCGCGCAGCGCGGCCGACACCTGGCGCTCCCGGCCCACCGGGCGGTAGCCGGCACCGGCCTCGATCTCCGCCCGGCGCGCAGCGAGCTCCTCCTCCGGCACCAGCAGCTCCAGCCGCCGGGTCGGGATGTCGATCTCGACGATGTCGCCGTCACGCACCAGCGCGATCGGCCCGCCGTGCGCCGCCTCCGGCGAGACATGGCCGATCGACAGGCCCGAGCTGCCGCCGGAGAAACGGCCGTCGGTGATCAGAGCGCACTGCGGGCCGAGCCCACGGCCCTTGAGGAACGCGGTCGGGTAGAGCATCTCCTGCATGCCCGGGCCGCCGCGGGGGCCCTCGTAGCGGACGATGATCACATCGCCGGCCTTGACGACCTTGTTCAGGATCGCGTCGACCGCGGCCTCCTGGCTTTCCACCACCACAGCCGGACCGCGGAACGACCACTGGCTCTCGGGGACGCCGGCGGTCTTCACCACGGCGCCGTCGGGCGCCAGGTTGCCACGGAGCACAGCGAGACCACCGTCGGCCGAGTAGGCGTGCGCCACCGAGCGGATGCAGCCCTTCTCCGCATCGGTGTCGAGGGTGTCCCACCGGTTCGTCGAGCTGAACGGCTCGACGGTACGCACCCCGCCGGGCGCCGCGTGGAACAGCTCGACCGCGTCCGGGGACGGATCCGCGCCGCGCACGTCCCAGCGGTCGAGGAACTCGCGCAGGCTCGCCGCGTGCACACTGTGCACGTTCGGGTCGAGCAGCCCACCGCGGTCGAGCTCACCGAGGATCGCCGGGATCCCGCCGGCCCGGTGGACGTCCTCCATGTAGTAGTCGGTCGAGCTCGGCGCCACCTTGCACAGGCAGGCCACCGACCGGGAGATCTGGTCGATGTCGTCGAGCGTGACGTCGACACCGGCCTCGACGGCGGCGGCGAGCAGGTGCAGCACCGTGTTCGTGGAGCCGCCCATCGCGACGTCCACCGTGAAGGCGTTGCGGAACGCGGCCGCGGTCGCGATCGAGCGCGGAAGGACGGCCTCGTCGTCCTTCTCGTAGTAGCGCCGGGCCAGGTCGACGACCAGACGGCCGGCCTCGACGAACAGACCGCGGCGCGCCGCGGAGGTCGCCAGCGCCGACCCGTTGCCCGGCAGCGCCAGGCCCAGCGCCTCGGTCAGGCAGTTCATCGAGTTCGCGGTGAACATCCCGGAACAGGAACCGCAGGTCGGGCAGGCGGAACGCTCGATGGTGTCGAGCTGCTCGTCACTCACCGCCGGGTTCACCGCGGCGATCATCGCGTCGATCAGGTCCAGCCGGGAGCGGGCCACCCCGCCGGTGATGACGGCCTGCCCCGACTCCATCGCCCCGCCGGACACGAACACGGTGGGGATGTTCAGCCGCAGCGCGGCCAGCAGCATGCCCGGGGTGATCTTGTCACAGTTGGAGATGCAGACCAGCGCGTCGGCGCAGTGCGCGTTGACCATGTACTCGACGCTGTCCGCGATGATCTCCCGGGACGGCAGGGAGTACAGCATGCCGCCGTGGCCCATCGCGATCCCGTCGTCCACCGCGATGGTGTTGAACTCCTTGGCCACGGCACCGGCCTCGACCACCGCGTCCGCGACGATCGTCCCCAGGTCACGCAGGTGGACGTGACCCGGGACGAACTGCGTGAAGCTGTTCGCGATCGCGACGATCGGCTTGCCGAAGTCGTCATCCGTCATGCCGGTGGCCCGCCAGAGAGCGCGGGCACCGGCCATGTTGCGGCCGTGGGTGGTGGTGCGGGAACGCAGAGCGGGCATCTCGACCTCTGGGCTGGAATTACGGGGCACGAACGGACGGTGTGCTCGGGACGCCAGACCTGGGCTCGGGCGGGTGGGCACCGATCCGCATCGTCCGCATCGCCCGCACAGCGGGGCCGACACCGAGGTTCCCGAGCCGACCGCAGACACTCCAGGCGCGCCCCGGTCCGGAGGCTCGCCACCGCTCAGGCTACGCCTTGCATCCGTCGGGACGTCGTCGGGACGGCCACGGTGCCGGTCAGGGCGTCCAGCCTCGGCCCGGGCCGGAACCCGGGTCGTCGGTCCCGTCGGTGTCGTCGATGTCGTCGATGTCGTCGATGTCCGACGGACCCGTCGGTCCGTTCGGCGCCGAGGGCGGCCCGGACGTGCCTCGCCGACCGGTGCGGCCAGGTCGGTCAGGCCCACCCGGCCCCGGTGGCCTGTCGGGCCCGCTGGGCCGGCCGGGACCGGAACCCGAGGCGGAGTCGGGGCCAGGGCCGAAACCGGAACCGGGGCCGAGACCGGAGCCGCCGGACTCGGTGGCCAGGAACTCCAGCCAGGTCGGATCGATATCCGCTTGCGCGTTCGGATCCGGCCGGTCGGGATCCGGCACCGGCGTCTCCGGCACCGGCACGTCGGCTTCGGGGAACAGGCCTGGCGTTGACGGATTCCCATGGGCAGCGTCCCCGGGCGCCGGTTCCGCGGAACCGCGGGCCGGTTCCGCGGAACCGGGTGGGGGAGTCCCGGGCAGACCAGTGCCTGCTTCCGGCGGCGGTGCCGCGAGCGGGTAGCCGGCCCGACGGCCGGCGCCCGGCGGCGGCTGGGGGGCGGGCGTCCAGCCCGGCTCATCAGGCCGGCCGTGCGGCGGGACGAACGGCTCACCGGCCGGCGTCGCGGCTCCGGGGTAGCCCGGGTGGGCGACCTGACCCGCATTACCCGGGTACCCCGGGTAGTGGGGTGGATACCCCTGATACCCCGGGACGCCCGGACCGCTCCCCGGGTAGTGCGGGTACCCCGGCGGACCGTACGGCCCATATGGGCCAGCCACCCCCGGCGCTCCGGGCACCCCCGGCGTTCCGGGTGCTCCGGGCGCTCCCGGTGCTCCGGGAACGCCGGGCGCACCCCCCGGCTGGGCGGTGCCGTACCCGACTGGACCTCCGAGCAGTCGCGAACCCGGCTGTGGCCCCGTCGCCCGGTTGAAGCGCGCGACCGTTCTCGACCCGTGCCGGCCTCGCCACCACCGGTTGATCAGCACCACGAGGACCAACGAGGCGACGGTGCCCAGCAGCGGCGCGACGTCGTGGTTCTCGTACCCGATCAGCTGGTAGACGCTCAGCACACCGATGAAGGCGTAGCCGGTCACGAAGAAGACGATCGGGCGGAACCTCACCCGCTCGACCACCCTGCGCAGCACGATCGCGACGAACAGCCACAGAAGGAAACCGAAGAAGACGGCGGTGAGCGGAGCGAAGACGAGGTACTCGAAGAACGTGGCCATCGGTTCAGGCTGGCCCGGGGCGCGCTAGGCCGACGAGCCCGGCGCGGCCGGCTCCGGGCGGTCCGCGATCGCCACGACGTGTTCCACCGACGGGTCACCGGCGAAGAACGGCGACAGCGCCGCCCGCCACCGGGTGAACCGGTCGGAGCCGCGGAACGTCTCGGTGTGTGCCTCCAGGCTGTCCCAGTCGACGAGCAGCACGAACCGGGACGGCGACTCGACACCCCGCGTCATCCGGACGGACCGGCATCCAGGGGTGCTGACCAGCTCGTGGCGGACAAGCCGATAGGCGGCCGCGAAGTCGTCCTCGCTGCCAGGCCTGACTTCGAACCTCGCGACCTCGACCACCCCGGAGTCGCGCGGGGGAACACCGGAAACGCTCATGGCGTCCAGTCTGTCACCGAGGACCGGGGACTTCAGGCCGGCTGCCACGACCAGTGGCACGTTTGCCCGTGGTCCGACGCTGCGATGCGGTCGTGACGCGACCTGCGATCAGTTGGCCATGTCGACGAAGCGCGAGTAGTGGCCCTGGAACGCGACCGTCACCGTGCCGGTGGGGCCGTTACGGTGCTTGGCGATGATGAGGTCGGCCTCGCCGGCGCGGGCGGACTCCTTCTCCACCGCGTCCTCGCGGTACAGCAGGATGACCGCGTCGGCGTCCTGCTCGAGGCTTCCGGACTCACGCAGGTCGGACACCTGCGGGCGCTTGTCGGCCCGCTGCTCGGAGGCACGGTTGAGCTGCGAGATCGCCACGACCGGAACCTCCAGCTCCTTCGCCAGCAGCTTCAGTGACCGCGAGATCTCGCTGACCTCCTGCTGGCGGCTCTCCACCTTCTTCGGCGACGACATGAGCTGCAGGTAGTCGAGGATGACCAGGCGCAGGTCGTTGCGCTGCTTGAGGCGCCGGGCCTTGGCCCGGATCTCCATCATCGTGAGGTTCGGGCTGTCGTCGATGTACAGCGGCGCCTCCGCGACCTCGCCCATCCGCCGGGCGAGCCGGCCCCAGTCGTCGTCCGTGAGCCGACCGGTGCGGATGTTCTGCAGCGACACCCGCGCCTCCGCGGAGAGCAGCCGCATGGTGATCTCCATGCGGCTCATCTCCAGCGAGAAGATGACCGATGTCATCCCGTTCTTGATGGACGCGGCCCGGGCGAAGTCCAGGCCCAGGGTGGACTTTCCGACCGCGGGCCGGGCCGCGACGATCCAGAGCTGGCCGCCGTGCAGGCCGTTGGTGAGCTCGTCGAGGTCGGTGAAGCCGGTCGGGACGCCGGTGAGCGCCCCGTCATGGCCCTGGATGGCCTCGATCTCCTCCAGCGCCGGGTTGAGCAGCTCCCCGAGGGGGGTGTAGTCATCACTGGACCGCCGCTCCGTCACCTCGTACACGGCGGCCTGGGCCCGGTCGACGACCTCGCTCACGTCGGGTGCGGGGCCGAAGGCGAGCTGGACGATGCGGGTACCGGCTTCGGCGAGCCGGCGCAGGACGGCCTTCTCCGCGACGATCCGGGCGTAGTAGCCGGCGTTCGCCGCGGTCGGGACGCTGGAGATCAACGTGTGCATGTAGGCGGGCCCACCGACCCGCTCCAGCAGGTTCTGCCGGCCGAGCTCGGCGGCGACGCTGATGACGTCGGCCGGCTCACCCCGCCCGTAGAGATCACCGATCGTCTCGAACACGGTCGCGTGTGCCGGCCGGTAGAAGTCGTTCGCGGTGAGCACCTCGACGACGTCGGCGATCGCGTCCTTCGAGAGCAGCATCCCGCCGAGCACGCTCTGCTCGGCCGGGAGATCGTGCGGCGGGGTCCGGTCGAACTCGACCGGCGCTCCGGACCCGCGATTGATATCGGTGACGCTCACGCCCTACCCCCCCGCCCTGGGCCCACCCGAACCCGGCCCGTCGACGGCGGGCCCACCCGACGCAGGCCCGCCCCAGCCACCGAAATCGAACCTATGTTCGATTGGCCTGCGGGACCTGTCAACTCGCCCGTCCGCCCGACCACCTCAAGATCATTAATCCCCCGCCCGTACGGACTATCCCGATCCAGGGGATAGCTAGCCAGTGTGGAGGGTCCGACAGTAGGCGCAGACACAGGGAGGCTCCAAAAAGTTGTCCACAGCACCCTGTGGACAACCTGTTGGTAACTGCGGAAGATCTGGGGACCACCTCGGGATAGTGCCCCGCCCGGTTGTGGACAGGGCCCAGCGATCCTGACGCGAACCCGCAGCGCGCAACGGCCAGCGGCCCGATCCAACCTGTGGACGGAAAATAGTTCAGCCGACTTTCGGGCTACTGCGCCGGCTGGCCCATTCGGGCTATATCGCCCTAACGTCCGATCTCGCCCTCCGCAGCTGGCCCCCGCCACCACATCACCAGGTCACCAGGTCACCAGACGGACCGAACGCCCAGTGGACGCCGATCCCGTTCGCCTCAAGTGTCCCGCTGCCGCTTCCGCCTCCTGGGCGCACACGCCGACCGGACACCGATCCACAGTGATCTACACGTGGCAGCGGCAAAGAAACGCGGCGCCGACGACAAGGCGTGGCGCCGCGGATGGACCGTCACCGGTGCCGCGGCGCCCCCGGCGAGGGGGCAGCCGCGACACCGGTGGCGAAGTCAGGCCGAGACGACCTGAACGGTCAGCTTCGCGGTGATCTCCGGGTGCAGGTGGACCGAGACGGAGTGCGAGCCGAGCGCCTTGATCGGCGTGCTCAGCTCGACGCGGCGGCGGTCCAGCTCCGGGCCCCCGGCGTTGGTGACGGCGGCGACGACGTCAGCCGCGGTCACCGAGCCGAACAGCCGGCCCTCCTTGCCCGCGCGGCCGGTCAGCCGCACGGACAGACCGGCCAGCTGGCCGGCGATCTCCTTGGCGTGGTCGAGGTCACGCACAGCGCGCGCGTCCCGCGCCCGCTTGATCTGCGCGACCTGACGCTCGGCGCCGCGGGTCGCGAGGATCGCGTACTTGCGCGGCACCAGGTAGTTGCGCCCGTAGCCGTCGGCCACGTCGACGATGTCCCCCGGGCTACCGAGGCCGGGGACCTCCTGGGTGAGGACGAGCTTCATCTCATCCCCCTCAGCGAGCCGTCGAGGTGTACGGAAGCAGCGCCATCTCGCGGCTGTTCTTCACCGCGGTCGCCACGTCACGCTGGTGCTGGCTGCAGTTACCGGTCACCCGGCGGGCGCGGATCTTCCCGCGGTCCGAGATGAACTTGCGGAGCAGCGAGGTGTCCTTGTAATCGATGTAGTGAACCTTGTCCTTACAGAAGACGCAAACCTTCTTCTTGGGCTTGCGCACGGCCGCCTTGGCCATGGATGTGCTCCTACCTCTTTGGTTACGCGAGTTCCGATCGCGCGTTGAAGACATTCGACCGCCTTAGAACGGGGGTTCGTCGGAATAGCCGCCAGCTGGCTGTGACCACGGGTCGTCTGCGGGGCCGCCGCCGGCGTAACCGCCGCCGCCGCCACCGCCCTGACCACCGCCGTAGCCGCCGCCGGGGCCACCCTGGCCGCCGCCGTAGCCGCCGCCGCCCTGACCACTTGGACCGCCAGGACCACCCTGGCCACCACCGAAACCGCCGCCCTGGCCGCCGAAGCCACCGCCACCGCCACCGCCACCGCGGGAAGCCTTGGTGACCTTCGTGGTGGCGTAGCGCAGCGACGGGCCGATCTCGTCAACGTCAAGCTCGATGACAGTGCGCTTCTCGCCCTCGCGGGTCTCGAAGGAGCGCTGCTTGAGACGGCCCTGAACAATCACGCGCGAACCCTTGGTGAGGGATTCGGCGACATTCTCGGCCGCCTGGCGCCAGATCGAGCAACGCAGGAAGAGCGCCTCGCCGTCCTTCCACTCGTTCGTGTTGCGATCGAGTGTGCGCGGGGTCGCCGCGACCGTGAAGCTCGCGACCGCGGCGCCGTTCGGCGTGAAACGCAGTTCGGGATCGCTGGTCAGGTTGCCGACGACCGTGATCACCGTCTCACCGGCCATGATCACGCTCCCCTCGCTGGACGGCCCGTGCCGGCGCGCTGCGCGCCGAACGGGCGGCTCGCGTCACGCCGCTGCCCGGCGGGGGGCCCGCGGAGCCTTCGGCTCGGGCAGCCGGATCACCTTGGTGCGGATGACCGACTCGTTCAGCACGAGCTGGCGGTCCAGCTCGGCGACGATGGCCGGCTCGGTGTGCAGGTCGATGACCGCGTAGATGCCCTCGTAGCTCTTCGCGATCTCGTAGGAGAGCCTGCGCCGGCCCCAGACGTCGACCTTCTCGACGACCCCGCCGCCCTGGCGGACGACATTGAGGTACTGGTCGAGCGAGGGAGCGACCGTACGCTCCTCGAGCTCGGGGTCGAGGATCACCATCAGTTCATAGTGGCGTGGCAAGGTTGAACCCACCTCCTGTGGACTCTAACGGCCACGGAATCACCCGTGGCAGGAGGAAACCAGGCGCCGGTGAGCGGAGCGCCATCTACAGGCGCGCGCACCGTCGGCACACGGTATGTCTGGTCGAGATTACTCGACCCGCCCGGTGTGGTCGGCGAGGCTCAGCAGCCGGCTGACCCGGACCCACGCGACACCGACCCCGACGACCCCGACCAGGTCGACGACGACCAGCAGCCCGCGGGCGTGCCGGGACGGATCGGCCGCCACGATCGCCAGGATCAGGAAGAGCAGGGCCAGCACGCCGGCGGCGGCCGCCGGTACCACCAGCCGCTGCGGCACGTTCGCGCGCACGGGCGCCACGGTCGGCCCCGCGCTGCCACCCTGTCGGTCGTCGCCCGTCACGGCTCACATCCTCGCGTATGTCCGGCCGGCCGGGCACGCATCCGATCAGCTCGGCCGTGTCGCACCCAGACCCGCACCCCGGCCGGACGACACCACGGCACGACGAGACACGACGAGGCACGGCGAGGCACGGCGTCAGTCCACCCAGTAGCCCTGAGTGAAGGCCACGACGAAGATCACCATGAGCGGTCCGCACACCCAGACGTAGGCGCCCCGCACCCATGGCCAGCGTGCACCGGCCCGCGCGAGCAGCAGGTACAGCGGGAAGGCGACGAGAATGCCACGGATCCCGGACGCGTAGTAGTTCGTGAAGCTCATGATCACCGTCATGAGCCCGACGAACGTCGCCTCCCCCCACCGCCTGCCCCAGATCAGGGCACCGGTGAGCAGCACACCGATGACGACCGCGAGCAGCTCGCCGCGCCAGAACCAGACGAACGTCGACGCCCCGTCGCCGTCGAAGGCCGAGCCCCAGGTCCGCGACCAGCCGTTCCAGGGCCAGTCGACGGCACGATGCCAGCCGTCGTGCATGGCGTCGGTGTAGGAGTCCCACCGCCCGCTGCGGACCCTCAGGTAGACGAGATAGCCGGCGATCGGCAGCGGCGGGATGGCCAGTGCCAGCGCCGGCCTGGCGATCAGCGGACGTCCAGCGGCGCGCCGTACCAGCACGTACTGGACGATGAGCGCGGCGCAGAACGCGATGCCGGTCACCCGCGCGGAGGCCGCCGCCGCTCCCAGCAGGCCGGCGAGCAGCCATCGGTCACGGCGCGCGGCCAGCCAGGAGGCGGTCGCGAAGCCGAGGAAGAAGCCTTCGGAGTAAGCGGCGAAGAGGAACACCGCGTACGGGAAGCACACCAGCGCGAGGACCGCGAAGCGCGCGTCGCCGTCGTCCACCTCGTCGGCCGCCAGCCGCCACAGTGCGGCCACACCGATCGCGCCGACCACGAACGAGACCACCAGACCGGCACCGATCCAGTCGGGAACGACCACGTGCACAGCCCGGATGGCCAGCGGCAGTCCGGGGAAGTCGACCTCGGTGCGGTCCGAGTAGGACGGCGAGAGGTAGCCGTAGCGGGCCACCTTGGTGAACAGGCCGACATCCCAGCGGTCCCACAGCGTCGTCAGCCCGGGGACGTCCCGGGCCGGGCCGTTGGAGAGCAGGCGCGCCCCGGCGAGCGACGCGAGGGCCACCGCGACCCGGCTCGCCACCCACAGCGGCAGGGTCGCCTGCACGCACGCGGGCAGCCGGGCCCAGGCAGTGCGCACCGCGCCGAAGCCGCCCCAGCCGCGCCGCTTCCCCGGCTCCGCCGCGACGACCTCCCGGGTCTCCGAGGTCACCCTGCGTCCCCCCGCGGGCGAAGGATCGGTGAAAGGCGCGGCAAAGCAGGCCGGACGGACTGGACGGACGGAGCAGCCAGGCCGGACTGGACGGACTCGGTGGACAGGCTGGACTCAGCAGACAGGACCGACCGAGCGGACGGCGCGGCGTGCACAGCGTGGACGGCGTGGACGGCGTGGACGGACGTGATGGACCCGGCTGCGTGGGCCGCCTCGGCTGGCCGGGCCGCTCCGGCCGGCTCGGCCTGGGCCGTGCTGTCGGCCCAGGCCCCCCGGCGCAGCGGCAGCAGGGTCCGAGCCCCGAGGCGCCCACCGCGCACATCGGGTGCCCCGTCGAGCACGCCCCCGGCCGGGTCGTCCAGTCCGTCGGCGCGGACGACGTCGCGCTCGGGCCGCAGGATCTCCGACACGACGAACGCCGCGAGCACGCACAGGACGAGGTCGCGCAGCACGACCGCGCCGACGAACCAGCCCCGGTCGATTCCGTCGGCACCGGAGGTGTCGTTGAAGATGAAGTGCATAAACCTGGTGAACAGCACCCAGATCTCGCAGGCCTGCCAGAGCAGGAACAGCCGCCAGCGGGGCCTGGCCAGTGCGACCAGGGGCAGCAGCCAGATCGTGTACTGCGGCGAGAAGACCTTGTTGGTCAGCAGGAACGCGATGACGAGGAGCAGCACGACCTGCGGCACCCGCGGGCGGCGCGGTGCCAGCAGCGCCAGGGCGATCACGCCGGCGACGGCCAGGATCAGCGCCACCGCGGTCACCGCGTTCAGGGTTCCGACGGGAATGCCGTGCTTGTGCACCGCGGTGAGCAGCAGCGGCGTGGCGATGGCGACCAGCAGCCAGCACACCGCCGCCGCACCGATGATCCGCGGGGCCCGCCAGGGCCAGTTGCGCAGCGCCACCGCGGCGAGCGCCCCGACGGCGGCGAGGCCGAGGAGCATCACGACGAGGTGCGCCGGCGCGAACCAGCCGGTGTCGTACTTCCCGGCGGCCCAGGACAGGGCGAAGGCGAGCGAGTCCCAGTCGGCGCCGCGCTCGGAGTTGAGCTCGAAGAAGCGCTGCAGGCCGTTGTGCCCGCCCGCGTACTCGCCGTCAAGCAGCGCGGTCCAGTTCCCACCGCCCCAGAAGGTGGACCAGATGCCGTCGCTGACCTTGTCCGTCCCGTTGAAGTAGCCGGCGGTGAGCCACACCGGCAGCAACACCAGGACCACCGTGCCGGCCGCGTAGAGCACGCTGCGCACCAGCGGGCGCAGCCGCCCGGCGCGCAGGCACAGCACCGCCAGGCCGACAAGGAAGAACACCGGGTAGAGCTTCGTGACGATGCCGAGGCCGAACAGGATGCCCGCCAGCCGCGGCGCTTGGCGTGACCAGGCGAGCAGGCCGCCGGCGGCGAAGGCCACGGCGAGGATGTCCCAGTTGGTCAGCAGGTGCAGCGCGAGCATCGGCGCCAGCGCGAGCAGGGCCGCGTCCCACACCCGGCGCTGGCCGGCCGTCATCGCGGTGCAGGCGACGGCCACGCAGGCGGCGATCAGGAACAGCAGCGCGGTGAAGTCGTAGAACAGCGCCGAGCGGGTGTCCATCGAGTAGTGGTCGAAGACCTGGGCGCCGGGCGGCCCGCCCTCGGTGCGGAAGACGGCGACGGGCGCGGAGCCGAGGCCGGCGAACGAGGAGACGAGCTGCATCGCCGCGCCGATGAGCGGCGGGTACTCGGTGGGGTAGTCCAGATAGGGGATCTTGCCGTCTACCAGGCCCTCCTGGCTGTAGAGGGCGACCACGTCCGAATAGCACATCCGGGTGTACTGGTACTCGTCCGTCCAGTTACGGGTGTCGCGGCAGCCGGACTTCTGCGCGTAGCCGAGCACGCAGGTGATGACCACGAAGAGCATCAGCACCCTAAGCGGGCTCCACCATGTCCGCGTGGTACCAACGACGGCGTGCCGCCCCGGCGGCCCCCCGATCAGCTCGCTGGCGCCCGCGACCACGGGGTCGTTCTGCGCCGGGCTGGACCGGGTGGGCAACGCCGGGGTCGTGGCCATGCGGGTCATTCTGGTACACGGACCTGAGTGCCCGTTCGACGACACTGATCAGGCGCCCGTGGGCCCCGTACCACCGCCGGAAGATCTGAGGACCGCGGTCGTTGTCACGACCACGGTCCTCAAGATCCTGTCCGCAGGGGCGACGGCTAATGCCCGCCGAAGATGTCGCCGACGATGCCTGTCGGCGACCTCGTCGGCTGTGGGCGTGTCGTCTGTTGGCCGCTGGTGCCGGAGGTGGCCCGGCTGGTCTGCCGGGACTGGCTGGTGCGGTTCTCGTTGTCCCCGAAGATGTCCCAGTCGTCGGTGCCACCGACCGGCGTCTGGCTCGGCAGGTCGGACGGTGTCGGCTCCGGCGTCGGCGACGGGCTGCGCAGCGTGACGGAGCCGCCGTAGGCCGGCGGGTCGAACTGCTTGATCGGCTCGCCCTTCAGGGCCGCGTCCATGAACGCCTTCCAGATCCTCGCCGGATAGGTTCCGCCGTAGACGACGCCGTTCGTAACGCCGGGGATCCCCCTGAGCTGGTCCGATTCCCTACCCTGGCCGCGGAACATGTTCACGCAGGAGGCAATCTCCTTCGTGTACCCGCAGAACCAGGCGGAGCGGAAGTTGTCCGTGGTGCCGGTCTTTCCGGCCGCCGGCCGGTTGTCCGCGAGCTTCGCCTTCGTGCCGGTGCCGTGGTCGATCACGGCCTGCAGCGCGTAGGTCGCGTCCCGCGCGACACTCGGCGGGATCACCGGGTCCTTGGAGGTCTGCGCGCTGTCCCCGCCGCGCAGGATGACCTCGCCGGAGTTGTCCTCGACCGTGGCGACGATGTGCGGGGTCGCCTGGTAGCCCCCGCTGGCCAGGGTGCTGTACACGTCGGTCATCTCCAGCGCCGTGACGCCGTCCTTGCCGAGGGTGACACCGGCGACGTCCTCCAGCTTGGTGTCCGCGTCGATCCCCATGTCATGGGCGGTCTCGATGATGTTGTTGACACCGATGTCGTTACCCAGCGGGACATACACGGTGTTGATCGACTCGGCGGTCGACTCGATCAGATCCGGATAGCCGAGATCACCCGGTTCGCTCTCGTCATTACTGAACTCGTAGGTGCCGATGTTCATATGAGCGGGGGCGTGGTAGGTCGATTTGAGGCTGATGCCCGCCTTCAGGGCTGCCACCAACGTGATGGTCTTGAAGGTCGAGCCGGGCTGAACCTCGGCGGTCGAGACGTTGTCCTCGTACTGCTCCTGGCCGTTCTCGCCCTTGCCGTACAGGGAGCCGCCGTACCAGGCGAGCACCTCACCGGTCCCCGGTTTCACCGCCACCAGGCCGGTGCGTAGTTCGGGCACGGCCGCGTAGGCCGTCCCGATCTCCTTGCTGACCGCCTGGAAGGCGGCGGTCTGCTTGGCCTCGTCCAGCGTCGTGGTGATACGCAGGCCACCCCGGTTGATCTGGTCCTCGGTGATGCCCTTGGCGTCCAGCTCGTTCAGGACCTGATCGCGGATGTAGCCGACCTGGTCGGAGGACGTGTAGGAGGAGCCCTCGTTCTTGTCGATCACCGCCGGTGGTTTCTCGTTCGCCAGCGAGGCCGGCGCCCAGCCCTCGGCGACCATCGTGGCCACGACGTCCTTCCACCGCGCCTCGGCGTCTGCCGGGTTCTCCTTCGGGTCCAGGTAGTTCGGCGACCGGATGAGCCCGGCGATCACCGCACCCTCACCCGCGGTCAGCTGGGACGCCGGTTTGTTGAAGTACGCCTTGGACGCCGCCTCGATGCCGTACGCGCCCCGGCCGAAGTAGATCGTGTTCAGATAGAACTCCAGGATCTCGTCCTTGGAGTACTTCCTGGAGATCTTCACCGCCATCACGATCTCCCGCATCTTCCGGGTGAACGTGCGGTCCTGGGTGAGATACGCGTTCTTCACGTACTGCTGGGTGATGGTCGAGCCACCCTGGGCGATCTCACCGCCGGTGACGTTCACCCACATCGCTCGCGCGATGCCCTTCGGGGAGATCCCGGGCTCGCTGTAGAAGTCCTTGTTCTCGGCGGCCAGCACCGCGTGCTGGACGTCCTTCGACACCTGCGAGAGCGGGACGTCGGTGCGGTTCACCGTCCCGATCCGGGTGATCTCGCCACCGCCCGCCCAGGTGATGATCGAGGTCTGGTCGGTCTTGACCTCGTCGGGCAGCGGGATGCGGGTGGCCGCATAGATCACCGCGAGGCCGGCGACGAACAGCAGCGAGCCGGACAGGAAGCTGGCCAGCACCAGGCGGCGGAACCAGCGCGGGCGGTTACGCCACCATCTCGGGCCATGCCGGCCCACGTTGCGCCGGGTGTTCCCGCGGCCACCGACGGCGGCGCGTGCCCCGGTGGGATTCGTGGCGGAACGTGGTCCGGTCCGCCCACCCGGGCCCTGAGGGCCACCGGGCCGCCGCCCCTCGGCGCCGCCCATCCGGGCCGCCGACATGCCGGAGCGCCCGTCGCGGTCCAGGGAGTCCAGCGAGTCGATCCCGTCGACAGCGGCGCCGCCGGGTGTCACCTTGCGGTAGACAGTCGCGTCCGCGGTGCGCTCGTGCACGTCGACCCGCCGCAGCGCGGCCTGGTCGACGGTGTCGTAGAGGGCGTTCACCTGGCCGGGTGGCTGGTCGGACGGCGACTGACGCCCCCCGCCCGGGCGGTAGGCACGCAGCCGGGTGGTGGCGCCGGAGAGCCGTTCGCTCCGGCTTCCGCCAGCCCCCGCCGTGGCGCCCGCCGCTCCCGCGGCGCCGGCGGCGCCGGTGGCCCGGGCACGTGCGGCGGCGGCCCGGCCCGCCACTGGTCGTGACGGGCGATCCGCGGCCGGCCCCCCGTTGAGCAGGGCGGTGGAGTCAGCACCCGCGCCGCCGGGCTGCGGGCGGCCGGAGCCGCCGCGACCGCCAGGCCCGCCAGCCGGGCCGGGCCCGGCGACGTCGCCGCGGGCAGGTCCGCCCGTGGGCGGGGTGCGGCCGGCCGACGTGTTGCGAGGGCTGCTACTGCGCGGGTTGGTGCTGCGGGGGTTGAGGACCCGCCCGGAACCGGTGCGCTCCGCACCGGTCTGCCGGGAACCGGATCGGCTTCCCTCCGCACGGTCGGAGAAGCCCCGCCCGCCAGACGCCGGACCGGCGTCCGCACCCGCACCCGCGTTGCGCGGCCCCGTCGTGGGCCGCGCGGGCTGACCGGGTGCGGCCCGCTGGTCGCCCGGCCCGCTGGAGCCCTGCCCCCTGGTGTCGGGACCCCTGGAGTCCGGGCCCCTGGAATCCGGGCCGCTGGGGCCCGGCCCGCCGCGGCCGGCGGCTCGACGGCCGGAGGTGGAGTCGCCACCGTCACGGCCGGCAGCGGCCCGGCGGCGAGCCGCGGCACCGGGATCGGGCGCCCAGCCGGCGGGCTCGGGGTTGCTCACCGAGGTCGCGGCCGGGTCCCCGGCGGAGTCGAAGCGTCGGTCCGGTGGCCCACCGGCCGGGCGCGGGCCGTCAGGCGATGGCTGCCCGTCGCCGGCACGAGCGCCTGTCGGCCGTGCACCCTGGCTATAGGGAGTACTCACCAGCTACCCCGTCCGTTCGCCGTGTGCCCCCCGGTCACTGTGCTGAGGCCATGATCCGGCCAGCGCTCCCCGAACCCGCGCCACCGCGCCGAAGTCGGCCGCACCCACGTGGAAGCCCACATGGCAGACCAGAATCTCATGCCAGATTCGACCACCCACGAGAGGGCACCGAAGTGTAGGCGGCCTGGACCGACACAGGCCGATCAAGGCGACGGAGCTCGGCCGAGGCTCTCAGGTGTCGGCGGCCCGTCGGCGTGACTGCTTCCTGGCCGGTGGCTCACCGGTACCGATCACGTACGACGTGATCAGGTGGTTCCAGCCACAGGGCGGACAGACCTCGACCACGTAGACGTTCAGCTCGCTGTAGCGGGTGGCCAGGCCGGGCAGTTCCTTGGTGGCTCGCACCCGGCCCGAGCTGGGCCCCAGTTCGTCACCATAGGTATAGGTGACGTTGATGAGCGGGTCGGCACCGCGGCAGACCGGGCACCGCTTCTTCGTCGGCTCGCCGTGGTACCTGGCCGCCCGTACCAGGTAGGGATGTGCGTCGCACACGTCGGCCGAGGAGACCCGGCCCGCGAACAGGTCGCCCAGCGTCGCCCTGCGGGCGAGCGCATAGTCGATGACCGACCGTGGACGCATGCCTGCCACGGTACGCCGACGGCGGTCGCCGGGCAGACGGTAACGACAGAAGTTGACGCGCTCCACGCCTTTCGCCGGCGGCAGCTCCCGGGCGCCCGACCCGGCCTTGCGGGCCCGGACCGTGCCTGGCGCGGATGTCACCCGGCAGCGGCGTCGCACGAGCCGGCGCCGAACCCACGTGTCCATCCACCGCAGTGCTTCTGGCCTGCGGCGAAACCTCGATCTGTCATCGTCCGGTCGCCAGTACGCAATCCGGTGTTGCCGTGGGCGTACCGAGGCGTCTATCCTCGATGTATCGCATCGATATGTCGGTGCGACAGTACTAGTCGATACACAGCTCCGATACACACAGCCGATACACACGGAGCCGATACACAGGCCCGGACCACCGGGCCGGTGCGGGCCTGGTAGCTGCCGCGGGAGGTGAGCGCGCATGTTGGAGCTGGCGGTGCTCGCGCTCCTCTCGGAGTGCCCCATGCATGGCTACGAGCTGCGCAAGCGACTCGCCGCCGTGCTCGGGTCCTTCCACCGCTTCAGCTATGGTTCGCTGTATCCCTGCCTGCGCCGGCTACAGGCGTCCGGTTTCGTGACCGCGGACGACGCCGGCGCGGCCGCCCGGATCGGCGGGCGCAGCCGGGTCGTCTACACCCTCACCGCCGAGGGCAAGGAGAAGCTCTCCGATCTGCTGGGTGAAGGTGGGCCGTCCTCCTGGGAGGACGAGATGTTCGGCGTCCGCTTCGCCTTCTTCTCCAAGACGGACGCGGCGGTGCGGCTGCGGATCCTCGAGGGGCGGCGCGGCCGACTCGAGGAGCGTGGCGAGAAGGTTCGCTCGGCGCTGACCCGCACCCAGAAGCGGCTCGACTCCTACACCCTCGAGCTGCAGCGCCACGGCCTCGAATCGGTCGAGCGCGAGGTTCGGTGGCTCAACGAGCTGATCGAGACCGAGCGGGCCCAGGCGCCTGCGCCCAGGCCAGGGCCGCAGGTGTTGTCCACATCATCCACAGAGTTGTCCACAGGTTCGTCCACAGCTGACGCGGAGTCGGTGGAGCCAACGGCCCCGCCGGAAGACACGCGGATCCGTGGCGAAGGCCCCAGCGACGCGGCCCCGTCCCCAGCCCCCGGCACCTAGCGCAGCGCAACACCCGCAGTGCGGCCCCGGGCATCACGGCAGGGGTCTGGTTCGGGGCGTGGTCGGGCTCGCACGGTTGACGCAGGTAGTCACCGTCCAGCCAGGTCCCGCGCCTTGCCACCCAGCAACGCCAGGCCTTCAGCAGTTCCAGGCCGCCAGCAACGCCAGCATCCCATTCACCAACTAAGGAGCGCATCCGTCATGGGTTCGGTTCGTGTCGCCATCGTCGGTGTGGGCAACTGCGCCGCATCTCTCGTCCAAGGGGTCGAGTACTACCGCGACGCCGACCCGTCGGCCCAGGTCCCTGGTCTGATGCATGTGACGCTCGGCGACTACCACGTCTCCGACCTCACCTTCGTCGCCGCGTTCGACGTCGACGCGAAGAAGGTCGGCCGCGACCTCTCCGAGGCCATCGTGGCCAGCGAGAACAACACCATCAAGATCGCCGATGTGCCCCCGCTCGGTGTCACCGTCG
The DNA here is from genome assembly GCF_001536285.1 of Parafrankia irregularis. Lineage (NCBI taxonomy): Bacteria > Bacillati > Actinomycetota > Actinomycetes > Frankiales > Frankiaceae > Parafrankia > Parafrankia irregularis. Next base: position 166,258 of record NZ_FAOZ01000011.1, read on the forward strand.
CCCGTGGGCACACCCTCGACGGCCTCGGCCGCTACTACCGCGAGACGATCGAGGAGTCCGACGAGGCCCCGGTCGACGTCGTCGCCGCGCTGCGTGAGGCCCGCGCCGACGTCCTCGTCTGCTACCTCCCGGTCGGCTCCGACGACGCGGCGAAGTTCTACGCCCAGTGCGCCATCGACGCCGGCGTCGCCTTCATCAACTGCCTCCCGGTCTTCATCGCGGGTGTCCCCGAGTGGGCCGAGAAGTTCCGCGCCGCGGGTGTGCCGATCGTCGGCGACGACATCAAGTCGCAGGTCGGCGCCACCATCACGCACCGGGTGCTGGCGAAGCTGTTCGAGGACCGCGGTGTCATCCTCGACCGCACGATGCAGCTGAACGTCGGCGGCAACATGGACTTCAAGAACATGCTCGAGCGGGAGCGGCTGGAGTCCAAGAAGATCTCCAAGACCCAGGCTGTGACCTCCCAGGTCTCCCACGACCTGGGCAAGGACAACGTGCACATCGGCCCGTCCGACTACGTCGCCTGGCTCGATGACCGCAAGTGGGCCTACGTCCGCCTCGAGGGCCGCGCGTTCGGTGACGTCCCGCTGAACCTGGAGTACAAGCTCGAGGTCTGGGACTCCCCCAACAGCGCCGGCGTGGTCATCGACGCCGTCCGCTGCGCGAAGGTCGCGCTGGACCGCGGCATCGGTGGGCCGATCCTCTCTGCGTCCTCCTACTTCATGAAGTCCCCGCCGGAGCAGTACCGCGACAGCGAGGCCCGCGACAAGGTCGAGGCCTTCATCCGCGGCGAGAGCTGAGCGAGCGGCACCACCGCGCGTGATCGCACGACGCTGATCGCGCCGCACTGAAGATCACGGCGATGGCCCCGAGGACGTCTGTCCCGGGGCCATCGCCGCGTCCGGAGGAAAGCCGGCATCCCGGGGCAGGCTGGCTTCGGGAGGCAAGCTGGCTTCGGGAGGCGGACCGGCGTCCAAAGGCGGTCAGCCGGGAATCTCGGTGAACGCTCCGACGAGCACCACGAAGATGCTGTTCGGGTCGAGGGCCGGGTAGCTCTGGGCGCCGGTCGCGTCGGAGATCCGGGCCAGCGCCTCCAGGTCGGCGTCCTCGCCATAGCCGATCGTGATGATCCGTACCGGATGCAGCGGCGAGTACTCGCGGCGCAGTGTCCGGACCAGCTCGTCGAGCGACATGCTGCCCGGGTCGGAGTTGCGGCCGTCGGTCAGCAGCACCACCTGGTTGGGCCAGCCCTCCTCATAGTGCTGGTTAAGGTGCCGGAACGCGGCGAGCGTGGTCTCGTACAGCCCGGTGTCACCGCGAGGTTCGATCCGGCTCATCTCGTCGATGACGGCCTGCCGGCGGGGCACCCCGCCGGCCTCGTCTGCCCCGTCTGCCCCGCCGACCTGTTCCTCCACCGGGCCGAGCCCGACGAGTTCGTCCCAGTCGTCGGCGCCGTGCAGCCGGGAGGAGAACCGCCACAGCCCGAGGTTGCTGCCGTCCGCGAACATCGGCAGGGCGGCCTTCGCGGCGTCCAACGCCACCGCCAGCCGGCTGCGGTCTCCGCTGGCAGGCACCGGCTCGGCCATGGAGCCCGAACTGTCCAGGACCATCAGCGTGTTGGTCCGCTGATGCACGCCGACGAAGGTCGCCTGCAGCGCGGTCATGACCGTCGGCACCGTCACCGGCTTCCTGCCCAGCTCCTGCGGCCGGGCCGCGAGCCCGGTCTCGGGTCCGAGGGAGTCGGCGGCCCCGTCGACGGTTCGGAAACCGTGACCGGCCAGCGCCGCCACGCCCCGCCCCGACCTAAGCAGCGCCAGCAGGTCCGCGGCCACCCGGCTTTTCACCGGGTCGGACGAGACCCGGCTCAGCTGGACGTAGCGGATCTCGTCCAGCATGAGCCCGTCGGACGGGTAGGACGCGACGAGCTCGGGCCCGTCCCCGTCCGGCAGCCGCGCGCCGAGCCCGACCCCGGCGTTGTACTGGTAGACGAGGCTCTCGGAGAGCGGGATCGCGGACAGACGCGACGCGCCCGGATCGTCGAGGCCGGTGCCGCGCAGCGTCGCGAGCAGGCTCGCGTCGGAGCCCGGGAGCAGGCTCGCCGCACGTTCGAGCCGCAGGATGGCGCTGTCGGTCGTGAGATCGTCGGTGAGGTCGTCGGTGATGTCCTTCTCGATGAGCCGCGCGGCCGGCCGGTCCAGGGCCTGGGCGACGAGGACGGTCAGCGCGGACAGGCCGGACGTCGAGGTGCGCGGGTCGGGCAGGCCGATCGTGAAACCGCCCCAGGCCGCCTTCCCGTGCGCGGCCCAGTAGTCGTCATCGCCCGGCTCCGCCAGCTGCTTACCCAGGTCCGCCCAGGAGAGCTGATGTCCGGGCCACCCGAGCGCCACCGCCATCGGCCGCGGCATCGCGATGACGACGGGCGACGTGGCGATCAGCTGACCGGTGTCGGTCAGCAGCCGGTTGGCCGGTTCGGTGGTTCGCGCCAGGGCCAGCCAGTCGGCGGAGTCAGGCACCCAGACGTCGGGTATCTCCCCGGCGCCCGGGTCGCTCCAGCCGCCGCGCAGGTACGCCGCGGCCCGGCCACTGTCGACGGCGTCCACCTGGATGGACGCGCAGTACCCGAAGACGGCGGGATGCTCGTCGCGGTAGGCCGTCGCGAGCTCCTCCATCGGGTCGGCCAACGACGGGGCCACGGCGACCGTCAGCGTCACGGTGCCGGCGCAGGTGGCGACCGCCGGACTGCCACGGAGGAACACCCAGCCGCCGGTCAGGGCTCCGGCGAGCACCGGGATCGCGGCCAGCGCCGTGATCCGGCGGACGGACGGGCCGGTGCGGCGGTACCGGTGCCGGGCACCAGACATCAGACCGGGACCTCCGAAACGGTCGATCTACGCGAGGTGACCGTAGCGGACCCTTCTCGACCCGGCTCGACCACAGACGACCGCAGTGTCTGCATTGATGCACCCCCAAAGACCCACGCGAGCATGGTGATGCCATTGCGATGACACGGAAACGGAAGTCCCCCCGGAGGGATCACCCTTCATTTCGTGGGCGCTCCTGCGGTGGCCCGCCATTCCGATCGGGCCGTGCACTTCGTAGGCTGACGAGGTGGCCTCGACCGGCAACTCGCCCGGCAAGCAGTGGACCGGTGATCTGCGTACCCTGCTTCTCGGCCGCGGGTTCCGCCAGCTCTACGCCGCCCGGCTGTCATCACAGGCCGCGGACGGTGTCTTCCAGGCAAGCCTGGTCAGCTACGTCCTGTTCTCACCGGAGCGCGCGACGTCCGCCGGCGCGCTGGCGGCGTCCCTCGCCGTGGTGGTGCTGCCCTTCAGCGTGATCGGCCCGTTCGCCGGCATCGTGCTCGACCGCGTCTCCCGGCAGCGGGTCCTCGTGGTCTCCTCCGTGATCCGCGCACTGCTGATGGTCGTGCTCGTCGGGCTGATCCTCGGCGGGCGCACCGGCGCCGACTTCTACGCGACGGCGCTCGCCGCGGTCAGCGTGAACCGGTTCGTGCTGGCCGCCCTCTCCGCGGGCCTGCCGATGGTCGTGGACGTCGACCGCCTCGTCACCGCCAACGCGCTGTCCGTCACCTCGGGCACCGTCGCCACGCTGCTGGGCGCCGGCATCGGCAGCGGTCTGCGCGGGCTCACCGGCGGTGACGACAAGGAGGTCGCGCTGGTCGCGGGCCTCGCGGCGCTCGCCTATGTGGCCGCCGCCGTGACAGCGTCACGCCCGGCCCGGCTCGCCTTCGGCCCGGTCGAGGCGGCACCCTGGCAGGGTGCCTGGTCACAGGCCCGCAGCGTGGCCGTCGACCTGGCCGACGGCGTGCGCTACCTGTGGCATCACGGTCCGGCGCGGCGCGCCCTGGCGGCGCTGACGGCGTCCCGGGCCGCCTACGGGCTGGTGCTGGTGCTGACGGTGCTGCTCTACCGCAACCACTTCACCGGCGCCACGGGCGGCCTCGCCGGCCTCGCCCAGGTGGTCGCCGCCAGCGGGATCGGGACCGTGCTGGCCGCCGTGGTCACGCCCCGGGTGACACAGCGGATGCCGAAGGCGCGCTGGATCGCGATCGTCCTCGTCGGGGGGCGGTGTCGTCGAGATCGCGCTGGGGCTGCCGTTCCAGTCCCTGCTGTTCGTCGTCGCCGGCCTGCTGCTCGGCTTCTCCGCCCAGGCGAGCAAGATCTGCGTCGACACGATCGTGCAGGAGGAGACGGAGGACGCCTACCGCGGCCGGGCGTTCTCGCTCTACGACCTGCTGTTCAACCTGGCCTTCGTGGCGGCCGCCGCGGTCGCCGCCCTCATCGTGCCCGAGAACGGCCGCTCCGCGCCGACCATCATCGTCGCCGGGATCGGCTACTGCCTCGCGGGCCTCGTCTACTACCGGGCCGCGATGCGCCACCCCGAGGACCGGGTGATCCGCGGCGTCGGAGCGGCCCACAACCTGGCCGCCGACAGCCCGATCACCGACAACCCGCTCGCCGCCGGGCCGTCGATCGGCGGGCCGGTCGTCGACAACCCGGCGATCGACGGCCCGAGCGGCGCCGGCTCATCCACGATGACGAACGCGGCCAGCGCGTCACCGTCGACGAGAACGCCGCTCACAAGCTGACGTCGCCGCCCTGGCGGTGCGACTCAGCGCCCTGGCGGTGCGCTTCAGTGAGAAGTGGCGGATCTCGCCCCCGATATCGACCTGGCCGTCCGTGCCCACCCGCCCTCCGCACGGCGACCCACCGGGATCCCGCACCGCCGCGCAGCACCAGCAATTAGTGTCAATAGCGCAAAAGGGGCAAAAGTCGCCCGCCAGGGATGCCGGACGAACGTGGCCACTTCCGAGCAAGGGTGAAGGATTCTGGTCGCCGGAACGACCAGAATCCTTCACCCTGTCACGCCGCCGCTCCCGCCGCTCCCGCCGCCGTTGCGGCTGCTTTCAGGCAAGGGAAAGCACGATTGTGGCTGGCCCCGAGGGCCGCACTGGCCGCCGACGGCAAGGAACTACTGGAGGCGCTGCCCTAGACGTCGCCGCCCGGCTCGTCTCCGGGAACGGGGACGGGTATGCCGTTCTCCCGCGCCCACCGGAGCAGCTCCGCCTCGGCGGCCTCGCGGCCCAGCAGCCCGCGCTCGAACCGGACGTCGAGCATGTGCTCGCGTGCCTTCCCGACGAGCCGCGACGGCGGCAGCGCCAGCAGCGCCATGATGTCGTCGCCGGAGAGCTCCGGCCGGATGGAGGCGATCTCCTCGCTCGCGGCGAGGTCGGCGATCCGCTCCTCCAGCGAGTCGTAGGTCCGGGCCAGGCTCTCGGCCTTGCGGCGGTTGCGCGTCGTGCAGTCCGAGCGGACCAGCTTGTGGAGGCGGTTCAGCTGCGGGCCGGCGTCGTGGACGTACCGGCGCACCGCGGAGTCCGTCCACTCACCGGAGCCGTAACCGTGGAAGCGCAGGTGGAGGAAGACCAGGGAGCAGATCGCGTCGGTGACGTCCTTCGGGAAGCGCAGCGCGGTGAGGCGCCGGCGCGTCATGTCGCGCCCGACGACCTCGTGGTGGTGGAAGGACACCCGCCCGCCGGGGATGTGCCGGCGGGTACGCGGCTTGCCGATGTCGTGCAGCAGCGCGGCCCAGCGCAGGATCTCGTCCGGGCCGTCGTCCTCCAGCGCCATTGCCTGGCTCAGCACGGTCATCGTGTGCGCGTAGACGTCCTTGTGCTGGTGGTGCTCGTCGATCTCCATCCGCATCGCGCCGAGCTCGGGCAGCACGATGTCGGCGACACCGACCTCGACGAGGCGCTCCAGCCCGGCCATCGGGTTCGGGCTGGCGATCAGCTTGCGCAGCTCGTCGCGCACCCGTTCCGGGGAGACGATCTTGATGCGCTCGGCCCGCGACCGCATCGCCGCCACCAGCTCGGGCACCGGCGTGAGCCCGAGGGCCGCCTCGAACCGGGCCGCGCGCAGGATCCGCAGCGGGTCGTCGTCGAACGACGCCTCCGGCACGCCGGGGGTGCGCAGAACCCCGCGAGCCAGGTCCGCCATGCCGCCGAACAGGTCCACGAAGTCATGCCCCGGGACGGACACCGCCATCGCGTTGACGGTGAAGTCCCGCCGGACCAGGTCATCATGCAGCCCGTCACCGTAGGTCACAGTCGGGTTGCGGGACGTCCGGTCGTAGGTCTCGCTGCGGTAGGTGGTGACCTCGAACCGCACCCCGCGGCGGGCCAGGCCGACCGTGCCGAAGGCGATGCCCGCTTCCCAGGTCGCCTCAGCCCAGCCCCGGGTGATCTCCAGGACCCGCTCGGGGCGGGCGTCCGTGGTGAAGTCGAGGTCGGGGGCGCTCTTGGCCCGGCCCAGCAGCGAGTCCCGGACGGAGCCGCCGACCAGGTAGAGGGCATGCCCATGGTCGGCGAAGATCCGGCCCAGCTCATCCGCGGGCGCGGGCACCCGCAGCAGTTCGCTCACCACCTGCTCCGCCGAATCCCGGGGATTGTCAAGACTGATTACAGCCACACGTTCAGATTACGGGTGACCGGCCCCACCGGGACGTCCACAGCCGGTCCGTGGCCCGGCCCGTCACGCTCGGGACGTCCCGAACCAGGAACTGAGCCGATTCACGCGGACGAACCGGACACACAACGAGGCCGATTCGGCCGCTGCTCGTACGATCAGGGCATGCCCTCCCCGCCCAGGACGACGCCCGGCCGCCGGCCGCTGCGCCGGGTGGAGGAGACCTCGGCGGGTGGCCTGGTGCTCGACACGCCGTCGGCCGGGGCGAACGCGGCCCTGATCGCCCGTAGGGACAGGCGTGGGCGACTGTTGTGGTCACTGCCGAAGGGGCATGTGGAGGCCGACGAGACCACGGAGGAGGCAGCCGTCCGGGAGGTCGCCGAGGAGACCGGGGTGACCGGGGCGGTGCTGGCCCCGCTGGGCACCATCGACTTCTGGTTCGTCGCCGGGGAGGCCCGGGTACACAAGACCGTGCACCACTTCCTCCTGGTGCGCACCGGGGGCGCGCTCTCCGACGACGACATCGAGGTCGAGGAGGTCGCCTGGGTGCCGCTCGCCGAGGTCGCCGACCGCCTCGCCTACGCGGACGAACGGCGGCTGCTCGACGAGATCCCGACGATCCTCGCCGAAGCGTCGTGAGCGTGGCCTACCCGTCCCGGCGGCGCCGGAAGGGCCGCATGCGGTTCCCGACGCGGCTCGCCGCCGGTGTGGTGGCGGCTCTCAGCCTGGCCGTGGGGGTCACCGGCGGGCAACCGGCGAGCGCTACCACACGCTCGGTGGCGGGATCGTCACTGGACAACGCCGCGACCACAGCTTCATCCACAGTTTCCACAGGGCTGTCCACAGAGTTGTCCACAGGATCGGCCTCATCTGTGGGTATCGCGGCTGGAACGACCGCGGCAATCCAGCCGATCACCAGGACATCTCCGGACACAAGCGGCACTCCGGGCAGCTCTGGTGGCGCGTCCAGTTCCGCCGGCACGAACCAGGCCGTCCAGCTCACCGTCACCGAGGTCACTCCGCCCGGCAACGGCTCGACCGTGCTACGGATCTCCGGCTCGGTAGCTACCCAGGGCGGTGCTTCGATCACGGGGCTCGGCGTCCGGGTCGACCTCGGCGCCGCCCTGACCTCCCGCAGCCAGCTACAGAAGGTGGCCGCCGGCGGTGCGGGAGCCTCTCCCAGCTCCTCGTCGGCCGCCAGTGCGGCACTCGACGCGACCGGCGGGTTCACCGTCGATGTCCCGGTGGCCGAGCTGATTCCGGCCAGCGGCCTGGAGGTGCGCTCGGTTCAGGTCCGCGTCGTCGGCCGGGTCAACGGAGGCGCGCTGGACAGCAGGCTGGCGACGGTGACGACCTTCGTGGTCCTGTCCGCTCCCCGGGTGGCGCAGTCGCAGCGGACGCCGGTGCTGACCGTGGTACCGCTGGCGAGCAGGCCGCGGCTGCGCTCCGACGGCCTGCTCACCGACAACACGCTGGCCGGGGAGATCAAGGAGGGCGGCCGGCTCCGGGAGCTGCTGGAAGGGGTGATCCAGTCCCGCACAACGACCGTCGCACTCGGAGTCGACCCCACCTTGGTACAGGCCCTGACCCGGATGAGTACGCGGTACTCCTACGCGACACCGTCCGGGGAGACGGCCACTGAGGGCAACCTTGACGCGATCGCGTACCTGGAGAACATCAAGACCTACGCGCGCCAGGGCGGCACCGTCTTCGCGCTGCCCTACGGGGACACCGACCTGCCCGCGCTCGTCCGCGCCGACCAGCTCGACGCGCTGAAGTACTCGGTCAACACCGGCCAGCAGGTGATCGCCGAGCTCCTGGAGAAGCCGGTACTGGCCCAGGAGGGGAGCTGGACCGCCTTCCCCGCGGACGGGCTCGCCGACGCCGGGACCGTGAACGCGCTGAGCGCCAACGGCTACGGCACGGTGATCGTCGACGACCAGCTCCTCCCCGCTGCCCGGGGCCTGACGTACACGCCGTCGGCAGCCACCACGATGGCGACCGCGACCGGCCAGGTCCGCCTGCTGGCCGCCGACCACGTGCTGGCCGATCTCGTCGCCGACCCCGACGGCAGCGTCGACGGCAGCCAGAACGATCCCGCCCTCGCCCGCTTCCAGGCGGAGCTCGCGATGATCACGGATCAGGCACCGGACCGGCGGCGCCTCGTCGTGCTCGCGCTCCCCCGGTACGCGGCCGTCTCCGCCAGCTGGCTGCAGACCATCCTCAACACCGTCACGACGAGCACCTACTCGACCGGGATCGATCTGCGCGGCGCGACCACCGACGCCAAACTGGACGCCACCCGGCAGCGGACCGCGCTGACCTACGGCGAGGCGGCGCAGGCGAAGGAGCTGCCGACCGAGTACGTCGACCGGGTCGAGGAGATCCGGGGCAAGGCCTACGTCCTCGGGTCCGTCTTCTGCCAGCCGGACGCGACCCCGGCCCTGGCGACCGAGACCTGCCTGAGGACCAGGCGCGATCCCGTGATCAATACTTTGATCACGGGATTGTCGGCGGCCTGGCGCACGGACAGCGCGGGCGGAACCTCGCTCGTCCAGCAGGCCGACGGCGCCGTGCAGGAGAAGCAGTCCAGCATCCGGGTCGTCGGATCACAGATGGTCAACCTCACCAGCAGCCGCGGCCGGGTACCGGTCACCCTGGAGAACAGCTCCGACTGGGACGCGACCGTGGTCGTGAAGCTGTCGTCCAGCGACCGCGGCCGACTCATCTCCGCCACCAAGATCACCAGGGTGCTCAAGGCTGGCCAGAAGGACCAGATCGAGATCGAGGTCGACGCGGAGAGCGCCGGCACCTTCCCGGTCGACATCCGGCTGGAGACCGTCGACGGCCAGACCATCGGCCCGGAGGCGTCCGCGCGGGTGCTGGTCCATTCGACCGTCTACGGGGCCATCGCCATCGGCATCACGGTCGGGGCGGTCGGCGTGCTCTTCGCCGCCGTGCTGATTCGCCTCGTCCGCCGGCTCCGGGCCCGTTCGCGTTCCCAGGGCGCGCCCCCCGACGACCTCCCGGGCGGACCGGGACAGGCTGACGCCTCTGGCCTGCCCGCACCGGCACCCCAGGTGGCAGAACGGGCGACCCTCCCGCTCAGGAAGTACCCCTCCACCAGCGCGGGCGGGGCCCCTTATCCAGCTCCGCCCCCGCCGCCGGACTGGTTCCCGCATCACGCCGGGGGACCACACCACCCCAGTGATCCGCACCACGCCGGCGACCCGCGCCATGCCGGCGGCCTGGACCATGGTCGCGACCCGGGCCGCACCCGCGACCCGCACCATGCCGGCGACCCGCACCATGCCGGCGGCCCGGATCTCGGCCGCGCCGGGCCGTGGAGCTTCGGCCGCCCGGCGGCACCGGCAGGGTCGACGGCCCAGCCGCAGCCCCAGCGCCCGGATGGCCGGTGATGGGACCGTACGACGGTCGTGGCCGGCGTCCGTCCGACGATCATCATGATGATCGTCCCTACCGCCCCGCGGCCGACGATCCGTATGTGGTCGAGCGGTACACCGGCCACGGAGACGACCAGTACGTGAACGCACCCGAGCCGGGCACGGAAGCACCACCGTTTCCCGATGCCCGCGAGCGCCCGGACAGCTACCGTCCGAACGTGGCCCGACCCGCCGGAGACTCCGCAGCGCACTGGGACGACCCCGCCCAGCACCGGGGCCGGGCGACCCAGCCCCCGTATGAGCAGCAGCGCGACGGGTGGGGGCCAGCCGACGGTCACCTGCCGCCGGCTACCCGGTCACGATCTTCCCAGGACCACGATGGCACGTACGGGCAGGGCGGTTACGAATCGGCGGCCCGCTACGACCCGCCCCGGCACAGCGACCAGCACGGCTACGACGACCCGCAGGCCTACCGCGATCAGCAGGCCTACGACGACCCGCGTCGGCGCAGCAACCAGCACGGGCACGGCGCTGGCGACGGCTACGGCGATCAGCGCCGAATCAGCGACCAGCGTGGCTACGACGATCAGCGTGGCTACGGCGATCAGCGCCGGAACAGCGACCAGCGTGGCCACGGTGACCAGCGGCGGCTCAGCGACCAGCGCGGCTACGGCCCAGGCGCACCGGGTTACGACGACGGTGCCGGGTACGGCCAGCCGGTACCCGATCAGAACGCCGGCCACGCAGGCCGCGCGGGCTACATCAACCGCGCCGAATACGAAGAATACGAACGGAGCCGGCGCGGTGACCAGGCACGCCCGCCGACCGACCCCGGCCAGGCCCGGTATCCGGGCGGATCGTCGCCCACCAGTCGGGTGCCGTCCGGCTCCGCCTATCCGGGCGGTCCACCGACCCCACCGGCGCCGGCACGGCCACCATCACCGGTAGCCGGCCACCACAACACCGGAAGCCCGTACGACGGCGGAGCCGGCCGTATCACCCCGTACCCGGGCACGTCGCCTAAGTCTTACCAGGTGGACGACGAGCGGATCAGCGGGTACCCCGCCGACCCGCGGGGACCTGCCGAGCGGGGTGAGCAGACCCGCAGGCTCCCGAGCGCTCCGCCTGTCCCGCCCCCGTCCGAAGGGGGGCCCGCGACGCGGGCGGCGCATGCCCGCACACCGGCCCCAGGCACCGCCCCCCGCGGCCACCCGGTGCACCACGGCGAGCCGACACACCACGTCGGGCCCGCGCACGACAGCGGGCCGATGCACCACAGCGAGCCCTCACACCACAGCGGGCCGATGCGGCACGGCGAGCCCGTGTACCTCAGCGAGCCGACGCGGCACACCGGGCCGCCCCGGAACCGCCCGCCCGCGCAGCCGCCCGTCCAGCCGTTCGAGGACCTCGACGAGCCGCCCTACGAGCCGGTCCATGACGCGGCCTACGAGGAGCCCTTCGAGGACGTCCGCGAGGGGCCCTTCGAGGAGGCCTACGAGGACGCCTACGACGATCGCACCGCTCGGCTGCCACCGCCGAGCACGGCGCCACCCAAAGCCAGGACCCCGCGGCCGGCGGCACCGGCCCGGAAGGGCCCGCCGCGGCAGCCACCGGCCCCGGCCGGCCGGCGGACGACGTCCACGCAGACCGGCCGGGGCACCGGCACCGGTAGCCGCAAGAAGGCGCCGGCGAAGAGCGCCGGCCTGGGCCGGGCCAGCGGCATCATGGCGATCGGCACCATCGCCTCGCGGGCCACCGGCTTCCTGCGCACCGTCGCGATCTCGGCGGCGATCGGCGTCGGTGTGGTGAGCAACGCGTACACCACCGCGAACACGACCCCGAACGTCCTCTACGACCTGCTGCTCGGCGGCATCCTCACCAGCGCCGTCGTCCCGGTGCTGGTCCGTGCCTCGAAGGAGGATCCGGACGGCGGGGACGGCTTCGCGTCGTCCCTGGTCACCCTGACGGTGCTCGGCCTCGGCGCCGCCGTGGTCCTCGGGATGATCCTCGCCCCCGAGATCATCGGCATCTACATGCACGGCAACGATCCCGCCAAGAAGGCGCTGGCGACGGACCTGCTGCGCTGGTTCATGCCCCAGGTGCTCTTCTACGGGGTCGGCGCGGTGCTCGGGGCGATCCTCAACACCAGGCAGTCCTTCGCCGCGCCCATGTTCGCGCCGGTGCTGAACAACCTGGTGGTCATCGCGACCTGTGTGGCGTTCTTCCTCGTCCCGGGCGACCGCCCACCGACGGTGGACGGGATCACCGACGCCCAGACCTTCGTCCTGGCCGGCGGAACCACCCTCGGCGTGATCATCATGACCGTCGCGCTGCTCCCGACCGTGCGTGCCGTCGGCTTCCGCTACCGGCCCCGCCTCGATCTGCGCCACCCGGGGCTGCGGTCGGCCTACCAGCTGGCGGGCTGGACGCTGCTCTACGTCCTGGTCAGCCAGCTCGGCTTCGCGGTGATCACCAATCTGACGAACGACAAGCACAGCGAAGTCACCACGATCTACCAGAACGCCTACCAGCTCTTCCAGCTCCCCTACGCGATCATCGGCGTCTCGGTGGTCACCGCGCTGCTCCCCCGGATGAGCAACCACGCGGCCGCCGGCAAGACCGCGCTCGTCCGCGAGGACCTGTCGACCGCGACCCGGATGACGGTCACCGCGATCGTTCCGTCCGCCCTGTTCCTGCTGGCACTGGGCCGCCCGATCGCCGTGACGATCTTCAACCACGGCGCGGTCGACGTCGCCGGCGCGGTGCGGATCGGCGACTCCCTGAGCGCCTTCGCCATCGCGCTCGTGCCCTTCGCCCTGTTCCAGGTGCAGCTGCGAGCCTTCTACGCCTACCGGGACAGCCGCACCCCCGCGCTGGTCAACATCGGCGTGGTCGCGACGAACATCGTCGCCGCGCTCGTGCTTTCCCACCTGGCGGCGCCGGAGCACCGCGCGGTCGTGCTGCCGCTCGGCTTCGCGCTCGCATACATGATCGGCCTGGTCGCGACGACCGTCCTGCTGCGGCGCAAGCTCGGCGGCATCGACGGCAACCGCGTCGCCCGGGTGACGACCCGGGTGAGCGTGACAGCCGGCATCGGCGCCGTGCTGGCCAGCGTCATCGCGGACGTCGTCCGCGACCTGCTCGGGCACGGCTGGCTCGGGTCGGGGATCGCGGTCGTCATCGGGCTCGTCGCCGGCGGTCTCGCCTTCGTCGTGATCTCGGTGCGCAGCGGGCTCTACGAGATGACGGCGCTGATGCGGATGGTCGGCGGCAAGCTCGGCGCGGGCAAGGGCGGCGCGGGCAAGGGCGGGACGTCCTCGGGCGGACGTCCCGCGGCCAGCCGGTCGTCGGGGCCGCCCAGGGTCCCGGCGGATCAGGATCGCGCCCGTGAACCGCGGGAGCGGCGCGAACCACGCGAACAGCGCGGACGCGATGCCGGCGGGCGCGATCCCGGTGGGCGAGGTCCCGGCGGTAGCCGCAGCGGTGGCGGACGTGGCCGCAGCAGCGGCACTGACAACAGCGGACGCGGTGGACGTGGCAGCGGCGAACGCGGGTCGCGGGGGTCGTCCGGAGGCCGCGGCGGCCCCCCCGACCCGCGGCGTCGCCCCCGCTGAGCTCGAATCCCGCGCTGGTCGGGTGCTGGTCGGGTGCCCGCTGCCGCGGACCGGCCGGGCATGTCCCGCGCGAGTCGGCATCGGCAGCACGAGCGGGGCAGCGGAGGCGGAGACCCGAAGAGTGAACGATTCTGGCCGTCCCAGCGACCAGAATTGTTCGGTCTTGCTCAAAAGCAACGGAAGGTGGCCGGCTCCGCTCACCGGGCCGTGAACGACACACCGACAGGCCGCCCTGACCCCGACGGACGAATCACGACCAGCCAGACCGATACACCCGATACGCCCGATCCGTCTGGCCACTGTGAGCGCGGCGGCGACCTCGACCAGGTGGGTCCGCGAGAAGCAGCCACGTGGCCGCCGCCCCCTTCCGCGACCTCCGATGACGACAACCCCACCCTCGAAACAACTAAAGGTAGTTCTCGCGTGACGATCTGTCGAAAATATGCCGACCGTCAGCGAGGATCAGACACCAAGAGAAGCCAACCGGAAACGCCAGAAGCTTCGCCCGCTACGAGCGGAGGGCCTGTTCTCGACCCGGTCACACCAGTCCCGGTTTCCGTGGCCGTTACCTGGGCGGACGCAGTCACTCGGTGCGTCAACCTGGCTTGTCTGGAGACATCCGCAAGATGTCAGGGCTGGCCTCGTACACTGAACACGCTGTGCGCGGGCCCCGCCCAACGTCGCCGGTGAACCAGGCGCAGCACCCAGGCTTGGGGCATCTTGGGCGCCCTACGTCTGACAAGGCGACGGAGGGTGCCCGGGTGTTCGTTCGCAGCGGTGGAACGCTGGGCGGATCCTCTGCCCGGTTCGGGTGGGGCGACCCACCGGCGGGTATGCGGACGACGGAGGCACTGTGGTCGACGGAAGCAACCGACCGCAGGGCGCGGACGTCGATAACAACGTGACCAACGATGCGCCGGCGCACCTGCCCGCCAGCACCGCCGTCCTCGCCGAATCCGTTCTCGACCGGCGTTACCGGCTGCTCGCGCCGCTGAACACCCGCGGCCCGGTCACACTTTGGCGGGGCGACGACAACGTTCTCGCCCGGCCGGTGGCGGTGCGCATCGTCGAACACCCGGACAGCTCCGGCGATCCCGGGTCGGAGGCCGACCAGGCTGCCCTCGAGGAGGTCGCCGAGTCGCTGCTGAAGGCCGCGATCAGCTCGGGCCGGCTGGTTCATCCCGGTGCCGCGTCCACCTATGACGCGACGACGACGACCACCGGGTCGACCCGCATCTCCTACGTCGTCTCGGAATGGGTGGAAGGGCGCACGCTGCGCCAGCTCGCCGCCGAGGGCCCGCCGCGCCCCGAGCAGGCCGGCGCCATCGTGCTCGCCGCCGCCCGGGTCCTCGCCGCGGCGCACGAGCGCGGGATCCACCACGGCGGGCTCAACCCGGGCGATGTCATCGTCTCCGGCCACGGCACCGTGAAGGTCGTCGATCTTGAGATCGGCGGGATCCTGGCCGGGCTGGACGGTTCGGCCACCGGCGCCGAGCCGACCGTCGGCGCCGGCACGGACTCGGGCGCGGGTGCGGACGGCGACGCGGGCTCGGGCTCGGAGGCGAACGGCGACGACGGGGCAGGCATCGCCTCTGCCGGGGACCTGGCGGACGTCCGTGCCCTCGGCGCGCTGCTCTACGCGGGCCTGACCGGCGCGTGGCCGCTGCTCGGCGAGCACGCCCTGCCGGCGGCCCCGACGGCCAACGGGCGGCTGCGAACGCCCAGGCAGGTCAACGCCGCGGTCCCCCGCGACCTCGACGCGATCGCGCTGGCGACCCTCGGTGACGAGCGGGCCGGCGCACCCATCACCACAGCCGCCGAGCTGGTCGCCGAGCTGGAGGCCGTCAGCCCCGTCGACCAGGTGCTCGACACCGGCCTGATGAGCCTCGGCGACGAGGGCCCGGCCAGCACCGAGGCGATGCCGGTGGACGGCTACGGCCCGGCCACCGGCGACTTCCAGGACCGGGGCGGCTACGGCGGCTACGACAGCGGCCCGAACAGCTACGGCAACCGAGATGGCTACGGTGGCCGGGACGACTACGACAGCCGAGGCGGCTACGGCAACCACGGTGATTACAACAGTCGCGGTGACTACGACAACCGGGGCGGTTACGACAGCCGAGGCGGCTACGACGGCCGGAGTGACTACGGCAACCGGGGCGGCTACCCCGGGCCGGGCGGCGGCTACGGCGGCGCGGGCAGTCCTGCCGGTGCCACGGGCGGCGGCTACGACCGCCGGGGCTACGACCAGACCGCCCACATGGGCCGCGCCGGCTACGACCAGACCGCCTACGAGGAGCGCGGGTACGGCGCGGGCGGCGGCGGTTACGACCGCGGCGACGAGCGCGAGCGTGGCTACGACGGCTATCCGTCGCAGCGCGGTCCGTCCGAGCCGCGCCGGCACACGGATGATAGCGGCCGGATCCCGCCGTCTGACGGGGTCCGCGGCGGCTCGACCGCCCGGCGCGTCCTGCCGTGGCTGGCGCTCGCCGTGGTCGTCGTCCTCGTCGCCGTCGTCGCCGTGATCGCACTGCAGAACAAGGACGACAAAACTGCGGGGACAGATCCCGGCACCAGCCCGTCGTCGACGACGATGCTCTCGACGGGCCAGAAGATCGATATTGCGGGCGTCGCCGCCTTCGACCCGCAGGGAGGCGACGGCGAGAACGACGGTTCGGCCGCCAAGACGATCGACGGCAGCCCGGCGACCGAGTGGACCACCAGCGGCTACGAGCCGCAGAATCCGCCTGCGCAGTTCGGTGGGACCGGGAAGACCGGGGTCGGTCTCCGGTTCACCTTCAACGAGCCCGTCGCGCCCAGCGAAGTGGCGGTCACCGTAGGCTCGCTGGCTCCGGTCACCTTCGAGCTGCGGGCCGGCGACACCGAGGTCAACGACATCAGCGCCTATCCCATCGTCGGCCTGCCGCATCAGGGCAAGTCCGGCGAGGTTCCGATCACGATGCCGTCCGACCAGCAGAAGCACAAGTACTGGGTGGTTTGGCTGACCGAACTGCCCACGGTTGGTGGGAAGCTCAAGGGCTCGATCGCCGAGGTCGAGTTCAAGCACTGATCGGGTCGCGGCGGCAGGGCTGGGGAGACGGTGAACCCGTCTGCGGCGGGTCGGGCGGAGTCCCCGCCTGACGGCCGCCCCGGCGCGCGCGCAGTAGCTGCGTCAGGATCCGGGTCCGGGCCTGCGGCCGCGGCGGTGGCCGCAGGTGTGGCGGCGGATGCCGACGCGCTCCGGCGGCATGTGGCCGGCGATCCGGATGCGTTCGGGGAGCTGTTCCGCGCGCACGCGGACCGGCTGTGGGCGGTCGCGTTCAACCTGCTGAGCGACGCGGAGGAGGCGGCGGACGCCGTCCAGGAGGCGATGCTCTCCGCGCACCGCCGGGCCGCCGACTTCCGCGGCGAGGCGGCCGTCGGGACGTGGCTGCACCGCATCGTCACCAACGCGGCCCTCGACCGCCTGCGCCGCCGGGCGGCGCGCCCGACCGTGCCTCTTCCGTCGTCTCCCGACGGCCTTCCCCGCGAGCCGGTGGACGTCCGCGACGCGATCACCGACCACGACGTCCGGCTGGACATCCAGACCGCGCTCGGCATGCTTCCCGTCACACTGCGCGCCCCGGTCGTGCTGGTGGACGTCGAGGGCCGACCGGTCGCCGAGGTTGCCCAGCTGCTGGATATACCGGTCGGAACGGTTAAAAGCCGCTGCGCGCGGGCCCGGGCCCAACTCGCCGTTCATCTCGGACATCTCGCCCCCGAAAGGGCACCCCAGACCCCTGGCGGGAACCAGCCGGCGTCCCCTTCCGTCTCAGATGTGGGACGGCGTGACGCGCCGGACGGATCCAAAGGCCAGGCCGCAGGCTCAGGGGCGGGCGACAACACGAACCCGACCGCCCGCAGGGCCGGTCGACTGACTCGCCGGAGGAGGTGATCGACGGTGATGACGGACGAGCACGGCACCCAGGACTCTGATCCGGGCTGGCACCTCACGGGCCCCGGCGATTCCGATGATTCCGGTTGTTCCGAACTCGCTGACGGTACTGGCGGTATCGGTACCGGCGGGCCGGGCCAGGCCGGCCAGGGGCGAGCCTGGCGGCGGGACGCCCATCCCGACATCGAGGTGCTCGACGCCTACCTCGACACCCATCCCGATCCACCAGGCCCCGGCGCATCCCCGGGCGTGACCGCGAGCCGGGTTGACCGCCATCTCCGTTCCTGCGTCGCCTGCCAGGACACGCTGACCGCGCTGCGCCGGGTCCGGGCCGAACTCGCCCGCCTGGCCAGCATGACGATGCCGGACGACGTCGCCGAACGGATCCAGGCGGCCCTCGCCGCCCGCTCCGGCGCCGCGGCGTCCGCCGGCAGGCCCGCCGGCCGTCCGCTCGGCACCGACCTCGCTGACGGCCTCGACAACGCCGCTGACGTCCCGGCAGCCGACATCACGCCCGCGGGTATCCGGCGGATGAGCTTCGTGGACGGAGCCTCCGGATCCCGGTCCAGACCGGGATCCGGACCCCGGTCCGGATCCCGGCTGCACGGTGCCGGTGGGCGCCGCGGCCGGCCAGCGGGGAACCGCGGCAGCGGTGCTCGGGACTGGATCTCCATCGCGGCCGCGTGCGTCGCGCTGGTCGCCTTCGGCGCCGCCGTTCTCGCCGTGCGCGGGCTCACCTCCGGAACCAGCGCGGAGACCACGGCTGACGCCGCCGTCGCCGCTGCCAACCCGGCGGAGGCGGGCACCTTCGGCGCAGCCGCCCAACCGCAGCGCGAGGCACTGCCCACAGTCGCCTCGTCCGCGGCGAACGAGGCGGCTGCCGCCGGTGGAACGTCGGCTGCCGGCGCTGGCTGGGTGCTCGTCGCCGACACCGACAAGGTCCTGCGCCCGGCTGGCGTCGTCGCCCACGGCCAGCAGCTGCTCGCGGGCCAGCTCGCGATGACACGGCTTGCCTGGTCCGCCCTGGGCAGCCGCTCCGGCGCGACGGAGGCCGCGGCGCCCACGTCCGCCGCCACCGACGGGGCCGCGACCGCCGCTTCCCCTCCTCCATCCGCCGGCGCCGCCTCCGCCGACCAGGCCGCCGGTGCCGACCAGGTGTTGGCGACGACGCCTGAGTCGCTGGCCCGGGTTTACGACACTCCGCAGCTACGGATGTGCTACGAAACCCTCTCCGCGCAGACCGGCGGCTCCGTCATCGCGCTCGACCGGGTGCGTTTCGACGACCAGCAGGCGATCATGCTCGTGCTCTCGGTCGCCGGGCAGCCGACCACCGCCCACCTTGTCGTCATCGACGCGCACTGCGGATCCGTGCCGATTCCGGGTGCCGTCTGGTACAGCGTGAACGCGAGCCGTGGTTAGCGGGTCGAGCGCCACCGCACAGCCCGGGCGCCCGGCGGGCGGGTGAGCCGCCAGCCGGACCGGCGTGCCGACGTCACATGTATGTGGCGGGCCGCTGGGATCCACTGCTGGAATCAGCGACAGTCGCGCGCGGTTATGCGGGCAGACGTCAGTACCTGAAGGATCTGAAGAACCGCCAGTATCGAAGAACCGAAGAGAAGTCGAACCAAACCACGCGAGGCGAGGGACGTCGGCGGCAGACCGTCGGCGATCATGAAGGGAGCGGGTGTGGCAGCCCAGGGCAAGGACCAGGCGGTCCCGACCGCCGGGACCGAACGTTCCGGGGAGCGGGTCCTGGACGTCGTCATCATCGGATCCGGCCCGGCCGGGTACACGGCGGCGATCTACACCGCCCGAGCGAACCTGCGGCCGGTGGTGTTCGAGGGCGCAGTCACCTCCGGTGGCGCGCTGATGACCACGACCGAGGTCGAGAACTTCCCCGGTTTCCCCGAGGGCATCCAGGGGCCGGAGCTCATGGGCAACCTGCGCGCCCAGGCGGAGCGTTTCGGCGCCGAGCTCATCCCCGACGATGTCACCGAGGTCGACCTGACCGCCAACCCGAAGGTGGTCAGGGTCGGTGAGGAGACCTACCTCACCCGGTCCGTCATCGTCGCCACCGGCTCGGCCTACAAGAAGCTCGGGATCGAGCACGAGGACCGGCTGCTGGGCCGCGGTGTGTCCGCCTGTGCGACCTGTGACGGCTTCTTCTTCCGGGACCACGACATCGTGGTCGTCGGCGGCGGCGACTCCGCGATGGAGGAGGCGACGTTCCTCACCCGGTTCGCGAAGTCGGTGACGATCGTGCATCGGCGCGACAAGCTGCGCGCGAGCGTGATCATGCAGGAGCGCGCCTTCGCCGACCCGAAGATCAGGTTCCGGTGGAACTCGGAGGTCGCGGAGGTTCTCGGCGACGACAAGTTGACGGGCGTCCGGCTGCGCGACACGGTCACCGGCGAGACCGACGAGATTCCCGTGACGGGCCTGTTCGTGGCGATTGGCCACACGCCCCGGACAGAGCTGGTCGCCGACCAGCTCGAGCTCGACAAGGAGGGCTACGTCAAGGTGGCCCACCCGACCACGGCGACCAACATTCCCGGCGTGTTCGCCTGTGGCGACGTGGTCGACCACACCTACCGCCAGGCGATCACGGCCGCCGGCACCGGCTGCTCGGCGGCGCTGGACGCCGAGCGCTACATCGCCGGCAGTGAGGGCGTCGCCGACCCGACCGCCGTCGCGGCGCGGGTGCCGGATCCCGCGCTGGCCAGCTGAACCGGGCTGGCCACCAGGCCCGGGCTGGCCGCTCGGAAGGGCGGGCCATCCGGGCGGCGGAGTACCCCATCCGCCCGGTTTAGCCAGACAATTGGCTGGCCGACGGGGGAGGAGCGCCACCCCCGTCGAGCAGCAGGCAGGCCGCCAGCTACCGGCGGCCGCCACACCCAGGCAGCAAAGACAGCGAAGACCAGGAACGACCCGAGGAGAACCCCATGGCAGGTGCAACCGGTGTGGTGACGGACGACACGTTCGCCACCGAGGTACTGAAGAGCGACAAGCCGGTGCTGGTCGACTTCTGGGCCGAGTGGTGCGGCCCGTGCAAGATGGTCGCCCCGGTGCTCGAGGAGATCGCCAAGGAGCACGGCGAGAAGCTGCGGATCGTCAAGCTCAACATCGACGAGAACCCGCAGGTCGCCCGCGAGTACCAGATCATGTCGATTCCGACCATGGCGGTGTTCGTCAACGGCGAGGTCGACCGGACCATCGTCGGGGCGAAGCCGAAGGCGGCGCTGCTGCGCGATCTGGCGGCCTACGTCTGAGCAGTGCCTCGCCGCGCCGCTTCGCCGCGGGCATGACGGTTCCGCGGAGCCGTTGATCCCGCGTCAGCAGCAACACCGGCACGCACCGGCCGCACCAACAGCAACGGCCCGTTCCCTGTGGAGCGGGCCGTTGCTGTTGCGGCAGGTTCCGCGACCACAGGTGACATCCTCGGCACTCCTGGTGGACGCAGCCCGCCACCGGAGGCGGCCCGGACCAGCAAGCGCCCTCCACGGGGCTGTACGGGCCGTGGACATGATCGATTGACGGATGCAGCCCGGTACCTGGGCCCGGCCCGTTACCCTTGCTCACGGCCGGTAACAGGCAGCCGTCACACCGCGCGGACGGCGTCACGTGGGCCGGCGATTCCGTCGCGGGCCGGCGAAAGCCGTCGCGGAGCGGGAAAACCGGACGTTGGGGATCGCAGCCCTCGCGGACCAGCGGCGATGCCCTAATCTGATGGCGGGATTCGGC
Source organism: Parafrankia irregularis (assembly GCF_001536285.1). Lineage (NCBI taxonomy): Bacteria > Bacillati > Actinomycetota > Actinomycetes > Frankiales > Frankiaceae > Parafrankia > Parafrankia irregularis. Next base: position 187,439 of record NZ_FAOZ01000011.1, read on the forward strand.
GGCCGAACCGGTTCGACGCTGGTTGACGGTTCGATGAACGCACATTCGAAAGGTGCTCATTCGTGAAGCTGCTGCGCCTTGGTGACCGTGATCCCTCCGTAGCCGAGGCACGGGCAGCTTTCATCCACCTCGGTTTCCTGCCGGTCGCACCACGCCAGGCCGCCGTGGCGGACAACGCGCCTGTCACCGCGACCGGGCCGGCCACCGCTACCACCGCCGGGGCCGTCACGCCTGCGGAGCCTGACGGGCAGACCTCGGCCACCGAGGCGGAGCGGTCAGCCGCAGAGACCGAGCCGGCTGTGACGGCTGATCTGTTCGACCGCGAGCTCGACAACGCGGTCCGGGCATTTCAGCAGAGCCGGGGGCTCTCCGTCGACGGCATCATCGGCCCCGACACGTTCCGGGCCATCGAGGAGGCTCGTCGCCGCCTGGGTGACCGGCTCCTCTACTTCAGCGTGACGCACCCCTTCGTCGGCGACGACGTCACCGCGTTGCAGGAGCGCCTGTCGAACATGGGCTTCGACGTCGGCCGCGCCGACGGAATCTTCGGCGCCCGCACCGACGTCGCCGTCCGCGACTTCCAGCGCAACCGCGGGCTCGACCCGGACGGCCTGTGCGGCCCGCGGACGCTTCGTGAGCTCAAGCGGCTGGAGCGCACCGTCACCGGCGGCCGCCAGGACGTCCTGCGCGAGTCGGTGCGTCTACTGGCCCGTGGGCCGTCCCTGCTCGGCATGGTCGTCGCGATCGACCCCGGCCATGGCGGCGACGACCCCGGTGTGACGAGCGGTCCGCTGTGCGAGCGCGATCTGATGGCGGATCTGGCGTCCCGGCTGGAGGCGCGCCTGCTCGCCTCCGGGCTCGAGGCGCATCTGGTCCATGGCCCACACGAGTCTCCGTCCGAGGCGGAGCGCGCCGCCCGCGCGAACGAGATCGGCGCCGACCTCCTCGTCTCGCTACACGTCGACGCGAGCGGCTCGATCCAGGCACAGGGCGTCTCGACCTACTACTACGGGCACGCGCGCGGGTCGTCGGCCGTCGGTGAGCGCTTCGCCCTGCTGGTCCAGCGAGAGATCATCTCTCGGACCGACATGGTCGACTGCCGGGCCCACCCCAAGACCTGGGAGCTGCTACGCCGTACCCGCATGCCCGCGGTGCAGATCGATCTCGGCTATCTCACCAACGCCCACGACGTGGCCGCCCTGGCGTCCACCGAGTTCCGGGCCGCGGTGGCGGAGGCACTGCTCGCCGCCACGCAGCGGCTGTTCCTCCCGCCGGAGCAGGACCCGCCGACGGGCCAGCTGCGGGTGCCACGCATCGCGGCCCGAACCTGACCGACGGGCCCCGGAACGCGCCGCAGCCGGGTGAGCGGCGGACCGAGGATCTGAGGATTGTCGTCGTCCTGCCGACCACGATCCTCAGATCCTTGTCCGGCGGCGGCGACACCCCGGCGGCGGCCCGTGGCGGGCCACCACACAGAACCCACCCGCTCCGCGGCGACTCCCCCTGCTCGGCTGCCCCGCCGACTTCGCCGTTCGACCACTTCGCCGTTCGTCCGCTTCGCCGCGCTGCCGATCGTGCCGCTCCGCCCCACCCGAACCGTCCCACCCGACACCGCTCTGCTGCCCGACACCCCTCGGCGGCCCCGCCGCCGCTCCGCTGCTCAGCGCCTATTTCCAGCGCTCGGCGCCACCCCCGAATCGCGCCGCCGCCGGGTATCGGACGCCGCTCCCCTGCAACGCACGCCGTGCCTCGGTCCGCAACGCCCACCCGGCAAAGTTTCACGTGGAACACCTCACGGCGTGCCCGTCGCCATCAATGCCGGCGGGCGTCCTAGGCTGTCGGAAGTAAGCGATAGTTCCGGCCGGACAAGGCTGTCCGAACCGCTGGGAGGCGTAGCTCGATGAGTCGACGGATCGCGAACATCACGCTCGACAACATCGACGACATACCGCTTCCATGTCGGCGATGCGTCTTCTGGGAACTCGATCCAGTCGCCCGCAGCCGCGCGGAAGAGGCCGGCGCGACGGACATCGAGAAGGAAGCCTGGGTCTCCGCCGCCCTCCTCGAATGGGGCAGCTGCGGAAAAATCGCTTATGTCGACGACGTCCCGGCCGGCTTTGTGATGTTCGCGCCGCCGGCGCACGTACCCCGCTCGGTGGCGTTTCCGACCAGTCCGGTCAGCCCGGACGCGGTGTTGCTGATGACGGCCCAGATCGTCGAGGAGTTCACCGGCCAGGGTCTGGGCCGGGTGCTCGTCCAGGCGGTCGCGAAGGAGATCACCCGACGCGGCTACCGGGCGATCGAGGCCTTCGGGGATCTGAAGGGTTCCGACACCCGCTGCGTGGTGCCAGCCGACTACCTGCTCGCCGTCGGGTTCAAGACCGTCCGGCCGCATCATCGCTGGCCCCGCCTGCGCCTGGAGGTCAAGAACGCGGTGAGCTGGCGGGAGGATGTCGAGGTGGCCCTGGAGCGCCTCCTGGGGTCCATGAGTCCCGAAGGCGTGCTACGCGGCCAGGTGAATCCCGTCCCCGGGGCGATCTGAGCCGACTGCCGCCGCCCGTCAGGGCCGGCGTCCCGCGTGGCCCAGCGTGGGCGGGCCGCTCGGAGTCTCGTGGCCGAATCCGGTCCAGCCGGGATCCGGGCCGAGGTGCTCACCGGAGGAACGTAGCGCGCAAGCCCCGTCCTTCAGGGCGGGGTCAGCGCATCGGGGCTGGTCTTCGCTGCCCTTCGATGTACTCGCGCGACAGCGCGATGCGGGCTCCACCGGTGGAGCCCGCGAAGTACGACAGTGACCTGAAACGCCCCCGCATCGAGGCGTGGTTCACCCGGCCGGTGAACTCGGCCCGTGGCATCCACCCGGGCACGCCCTTCAGGGAGTTCACGAGCGCGGACACGGCGACCTTCGGTGGGTGTTCGACCAGCAGGTGCGCGTGGTCGTCTTCGCCGTTGAACGCGACCAGGCGGGCGCCGAAGTCGGCGCACACGTCGCGCATCGTCCGTTCGCAGGCGTCGAGCATCGCCTCATCGAACACGCCACGCCGGTACTTCGTCACGAAGACCACGTGGACGTGAAGTACGGAAACCACATGCCTACCACGCCGATAGTCGTCGGAGATGTCCATAGGCCAAGCATGATCGGTGGTATGCCGATCGTGCGGTACCGCTACCGGGCCTATCCCGAACCGGGGCCAGGTTCAGGCGCTCGCGCGGGCGTTCGGCTGCGCCCGGGTCGTGTTCAACGAAGGTCTGCTCGGTCTGTGGGGTGAAGGACGGGCCGAAACCGCTGGCGGTCAGGGAGTGGACCTGCCCGGCCTGTGGTGCCAACCACGATCGTGATCTGAACGCGGCTCGGAGCATTCTGTTCGAGGGCCGTCGGATCGTCCCCGCCGGGCGGGCGGAGACGGGAAACGCCTGTGGAGCCGATGTAAGGCCCGGACCTGTCCGGGCGGTTGGCGTCGAAGCAGGAACCCAGCGAGGTGCCGCGTGAGCGGCACGGTAGGAATCCCCGTCCTTCAGGGCGGGGAGGACGTCAATCCGAGGGCCCCCGTCAACAGTCAGGAGATCGTCGAGTCGGGGGACATGGCCTCGACGATGCGTTCAAGGTCTTCCAGCGTGGCGAACTCAACGGTGATCCGGCCCTTGTTGCGGCCCATGTCCACCTTGACCCGGGTCTCCAGCCGGTCGGCGAGCCGATCGGCGATCTGGGTCAGCGCCGGGACAGGGGAGCGCGGCTTGCGCGGAGCACGCTTGCGCGGCCCTTCCTCGCCGAGAGCCACGATCTCCTCGACCGCCCGGACGGACAGGCCCTCCGCGACGATCCGGGTCGCCAGCCGATCCTGGGCATCGGCGTCGTCCAGGGAGAGCAGTGCGCGGGCGTGCCCGGCCGACAGCACCCCGGCCGCGACCCGCCGCTGGACCGCCGGCGGCAGGCCCAGCAGGCGGATGGTGTTCGTGACGTGCGAACGGGAACGCCCCAGCCGGCCGGCGAGCTCCTCGTGGGTCGCGCCGAAGTCCCGCAGCAGCTGCTCGTAGGCAGCCGCTTCCTCCAGCGGATTGAGCTGCTGGCGATGCAGGTTCTCCAGGAGCGCGTCGCGCAGCATGGCGTCGTCCGCGGTCTCCCGCACGATGGCGGGGACCTGGTCGAGCCCGGCCAGCCTCGACGCGCGCCAACGACGCTCGCCCATGACGAGCTCGTACCGGCCTGGAAGCAGCTCACGCACCACGATCGGCTGCAGCAGGCCTACTTCCTTGAGGCTCTCTGCCAGCTCCGCCAGCGCGTCCTCGTCGAAGTGGTTGCGAGGCTGGCGCGGGTTGGGTGTGACCGAGTCGAGCGGGATCTCGCGGAAGACCGCCCCCGCCACCGGAGCGGGGGCGTAGCCGCGGTCGGCGGACATCGACTGGTAGGCGTCCGCGCTGTCGGCGGCCGCGGGGATGAGCGCTCCGAGCCCACGGCCGAGGCCGCCTCGCCGCGCTGTCATCGACGGGCTCCGTTCGGGGCGCCGTAGCCGTCCGCCGCCTCATAGCCGTCAGGCGGGCCGTAACCGTCAGCCGGGCCGCCGCGATGGTCCGCGGGACCGTGGGGTGCGCCCGTCGCGTGCCGCTCAGCCGGCCCGTGCGCGACGAAACCGCCAGCACCGGGATGTCCGGTGGGGGAGTGGGCACTCGTCGCCCCAGCGGCGTTCGGGGCGGTCGCAGCGGGCACGCCGGCGCCGAACCCTGGCCCGGGATCGGCCGCGGACCGGGCATCACCCACCGGCGGAGCTCCACCGGCCAGCCCAGCGCCGCGCGGTCCGCGGTCGGCGCCGCGCTCGGCGAGCTCCCGCGCCGCCGCGAGGTAGGACAGCGACCCACGGGACGCCGGGTCGTAGGTGAGGGCGGACTGCCCGTAGCTCGGTGCTTCGGCCAGCCGGACGTTACGCGGGATCGTGGTGTTCAGGACCCGATCCCCGAAATGCTCTTTGACCTCGTGCACGACCTGGTCAGCGAGCCGGGTGCGCGAGTCGTACATGGTCAGCAGGATGGTCGACAGCCGGAGCTCCTGATTGAGATGTGCCTGGACCAGCTCGACGTTACGCAGTAGCTGACCGAGGCCCTCCAGCGCGTAGTACTCGCACTGGATCGGGATCAGGAGCTCACGGGCCGCGACCAGCGCGTTGACCGTGAGCAGGCCGAGTGATGGCGGACAGTCGATGAGGACATAGTCGACCTCGTTGCGCATGCCCTCGATGGCCCGCCGCAGCCGGGTCTCCCGCGCGACCAGGGAGACCAGCTCGATCTCCGCACCCGCGAGGTCGATGGTGGCCGGCGCGCAGAAGAGCCCTTCGGCCTCCCCGGACTGCACAACGATCTCGTCAAGCGGACGATCGCCGACCAGCACCTCGTAGATCGAGGGTGTCCCAGAGCGGTGGTCCACTCCCAGCGCGGTCGAGGCGTTGCCCTGGGGATCCAGGTCCACCACGAGCACCCGGATGCCGTGCATGGCCAGTGCGGCCGCGAGATTGACGGTGGTCGTCGTCTTGCCGACGCCACCTTTCTGGTTCGCGACGGTGATGATGCGCCGCCGGTTGGGTCGCGGGAAGGGTCGTCGTCGTTCCATCGTCAGTGCTTCCACCGCCGCTGCTGCCGCCGCTCCGATCGGGGTCGATGAATCGAGAGGGTCCAGCCCCGGAAATCCGGACCCACCGCCCGGTGACGTCCCATAGGTCAGGCCTCCTCGATCCGTCGACGCTGCTTCAGGTGCCATCGCCGTCTGGTAAGGAATCGCTGTTTCACGTGGAACGTGACCGCCCACGTGCCGGTCGATCAGGAGTTCCCTCCCGTACTCGCCGTGGCTGTGTCGCCCGTCTGGCCTGCCGGTCATCCGTGCCGCGCCGTCCCCTCCCACCGTCCCCACGGGCCGCCGCGACGGTGCGCGTCGCACGAAGCACGCGGGTGGGTTCCTCCACCAGGTCAGCTCCGCACGTCACGACGTCCACCTCGCGCCAACCCTGGGAATCGAGATCACTACGCGCCGCCTGCAATTCCTCAAGGATTCGCGAGCCGCGTAGTGCAAGCATGACACCGCCTGAACGGGTCATCGGCAGCAGTACCGCGCCAAGGCGGCCGAGTGGAGCCACCGCACGGGCCACGGATACGTCGAAATCACGGTGTGGCGGGCGCTGCGCGAGGTCCGGTGCCCGACCACGCACCACTTCAATCTGTTCTTCCAGGCCAAGTTGTGCCACAACTTCGCTGAGGAAGCGACACCTTCGTTCCATTGGTTCGAGCAGGGTGACCCGCAGGTCCGGCCGGGCCAGGGCGAGGGGAACACCGGGCAGCCCGGCGCCGCTGCCTACGTCCACGACCTCAGGCACCCGTCCGGATGGGCCGGGGAGCTCGGCCGCGGTGGGAACAGCCTCGGCAAGCACCGCGGAGTTCAGCAGATGCCGGGACCACAACCGGCCCGTCTCACGCGGGCCGATCAGACCTCGCTCCACGCCCGCCGTCGCCAGCAGCTCCGCGTACTGAACAGCCAGGTCCAGCCGATCACCGAAGACGCGGGTCGCGGCATCGGGGACGACTTCGATCTCCTGGCTCTCCTCGATCGCCTCGGACCGAACGTCGGCGGCGGTGCCGGAGTCCAGGAGGCCGTCGGCGGAGTCCGTCGGGGGAGTGCTCACCGCCCGACCTCCGTTGCGGCGCGGCGAGCCGCGCCCCCCGGGCGGGTGGTGTCGCGGAAGCCGGACTGGCCCAACACGTTCGGGAGACCGTTCCGGTGGACTACCTGGAAGCGCGCGAGGCGGGCCAGGTGGACCGGTTCGCCTCGAAAGAGGCCGGAACTGACCGCCCTCCCGGGAACGGCGGACGGACTCCGGCCGGCAGGGGAGTGGCATCCAGGCGAAGCCGGGCGCCCGGGATGACGGGGACTGGTCGGGCATGAAGGCACGGACCCAGCATCCCCGGTGAACCGGCGCACGCGCGTCAGGTACTGCTTCGGATTGTCGTTGTGTCGGGAATCAAGCCGGGGACGATCGCCCTACGGGAAATGTTTCCCGTGAATCATTTCGCGCTCTGCGCCGTTCGGGCGGCCGCACCGCTCGTAGACCGTCACCGAGCCAGTGAGCCGGAAGGACCATTGTTCGCCTGGGCACCAGCCGTCCTGCCGCAGCGCCGCGAGGTCGGCGGCAATCGCCTTCTCCTCGATGTCGAAGACGAAGACGATCAGCCGCTTCGATCGCTGGAGGTGAGCCACCGCGGCGGCATCAGCCGCGTTGTCCGAGCCGACGGAATCGGAGTCGGCGGTGGAGCCGGTGACGGCCGTGTCCGCCAAAGTGGCAGCCGCCTTGTCCACCGCGGTGCCGGAGTCAGCTGCCGCGGCCGAGTCAGCCGAGGTGGACGCCGCGAGCTCGGCGCGGCGCAGGAGGCCCGGGACGACGAACACCGTGTCGGCTCGCGCGACCCGTGGTGCCTCCGCCCCGGCGGCGGTCCCCGCCGGCACCGGGGGGAGCGCCCCCGGCTGACGTGGCAGGTCATCACTGACCTCCATGGCGTAGATCCAGCCCGGACGGGCAAGGCGCCCGCCGACCACGACGACATCGCCCGGACGGACCAGACGCCGGGTGGCCACCGTGGCATCGACCATCAGATCCAGTCCGCGCAGGCGGTCCCGCCGCTCCCACAGGAGCCGGTCCCCGGACAGGCCGCCCGCCAGCGCCACACCCGCGACGATCAGCAGCACCATCGCCCCGGATGTCGCCCCGAGCACCGAAAGCAGTCGGTCACGCGGCGCAGCATCAGCCCGGTCGCGGGTCACCCGTCGGACCACCTGACGGACCACGCGATCCACGCCGACAACCACGACAAGAAGCAGCAGCGGAACGACGAACTGGTTCGTCCTCGTCGGCCCGAACGGCCAGAAGCGCACCGCACTCGCGCCGAGCATCAGCACCTCGGCTCCGACGAGCGCGGCCAGGACCCGCCGCCCGTCCGCCCGGCGGGCCAGCGCGGCGATGCCGACCGCACCGAACACCCCGGTCAGCGGGGCGAGCAGCCACGGCAGATAGTGCGGCAGGTGCAGGTACCCCGGCACGAGGCTCGGATCGAACTGGTCGATTCCCGGCGGCGAGCCGGCGAGCATTCGCCAGAGCTGATCGCCGACGAAACACATGGCCTGCCACGGATCCCGTCCGGCGAGGAACTGCGTGTCCCAGTAGTCCCCCGCGCGCTGGGCGGACTGGTGGCCGAGGAAGACCAGGGTGTGCACCGTCACCAGCACGACGGCCGGCAACGTCTCACGCAGGCACCGACCCAGTTGGCTTCGGCGCAACTGGCCTCGGCGCAGCAGGCTTCGGCCTCCGCCGCCGCCTCCGCCGCCAACACCACCGCCCAGGACGTCCATCGCCGCGAGGGGCACGATCACGAACACCGCTGGAACGGAGCACAGGGCGACCACCCCGGCCGCCATCCTGCGGGCACCCCGGCCACGCGTGTCGCCGCCTCGCACCGGCCCCAGCCACAGCAGCACCACCGCGACGGTCGCGACGGTCTCGACCGTGTACGGCTTGAGCTGGGTCGCGAGGTCGAGAAAGGTGGCGTTCAGGCACAGCCAGCAGACCGCGAAGGCAGCCGCCACCGACCCGGCGAACCGGCGGACGAGAACCGCGACCGCCACGCCCAGCGCGGGAAGCGCAAGCAGGCCGGGCAGTCGCAGCGCCCAGGTATGCCAGCCGAACGCCTCCCCGGACAGCCGGACGAGTCCGAACCACCCGAGCGCGGACGGGGTGTTGGCAACCGCCAGCTCGGACCACACCGAGCTCAGAGGCTCACTGACGAAATGACCACGCCAGATCTCGTCGTACCAGAACGGTCGGCGCAGGTACGCGGCGAGGAGAACCACGGGCCCCGTCAGCAGGAGCACCACACACCCGATCAGCCAGGCTCGCGAGAACCGCGAGAACCGCGGGTGCTGAGAGGGGGCGTCGGCCGTGGTGCCGGCGGCGGGAGGTGCCGCGGCCGTTGCGGACGACGGCGACGCCGTGGGAGGAGCTGTTGCGGCAGCGGGAGGACTGGCCGGCGCCGACGGCTTCACCGCCTTGGGCGAGATGGCCGGTGCCTGTGCCCGTGGCGGAACCACCCGTGCGCCTCCCGATCGCCTCGCTGTGCAGCCGGGATCGGGAATCCGCTGACCTGCCGGCGTGTGCCGCAGGTTCCGCCGCTCCACGCCCGCGCACGAACCAGGTCCGCGCGCGGGCGTCACGTCACGCAGGGATCACGCGGCCGAGCCCGGGAAAGCCCAGCCGACGCTACACGCGAGGTCAGTCGGGCAGGACCACGACCCGACGGCTGGGCTCCTCGCCCTCGGACTCGCTGTGCACACCGTCGATCGTGGCGATCACGTCGTGCACGACCTTGCGCTCGAACGGGGTCATCGCGGCCAGCTTCCGAGGCTCGCCGGTGTCGAGGACCTTGCGTGCCGCCGAGGTCGCGACCTTGCGCAGCTCCACCCGCCGACGAGCGCGATGCCCGCCCACGTCGAGCATGAGCCGGCTGCGGACACCAGTCTTCTGCAGCACCGCGAGCCGGGTCAGCTCCTGGAGAGCCTCAAGGGTCTCGCCGCCGGTGCCGATCAGCTTGTCCAGGCCGTCCCCGACGACGGCGACGACCGCTCGCCCGCCTTCGACGTCGAGGTCGAGGTCGCCGTCCATGTCGACGATGTCGAGCAGACCCTCGATGTAGTCCGCGGCGATCTCGCCTTCCTGCTCCAGGTCGGCGATGCGGCGCTCACCGCCACCCGCGGACCCCGACCCGCCGGTCGCCGCGGCCGAGTCGGTCACGGCCTCGTCGGCCCCGGCCGCAGGGCTGTCCTCGTTGGCCTCGGGTTCTTCCACGGCGAGGTCAGGTGCCGAACCGGTCATCAGCGTTACTCCAGGGGAAAGTGGGCGGCGATGCCGACAGTACGGCACGTCCGACCGCCGCGGGGTCAACGCGACGTTGGCGGGGCGCTGCCTCTTCGGACGTTCCGTGTCGTCCCGGCCTGACTGCCCGGACGATGCTCAGGGATGGGCGCAGGACCGGTACCCGGCCAGGTCGCCCAGCGGCGGCCGCGACCGGATTCGCACGCACTAGCGGCGACCGCCGGCCCATCAGCGACGCCCGCCCGGCCGCTTGCCCTTTCCGCGACGCTTGGCGGGGCGAGATCCACCGGGAGCCCGCCGCGCGCCGGCGGGGACGGGGGCCTGGGACGACCGGGAAGCGGCAGCGGCATCCGAATCGGCGACACCGTTACGAGAGGTTCCCGCCGACGCCGACGCCGAACCAGACTTGCTGTCACCCACGCCGTCGACGATGCCGTTCTTCGCGCCCGACGTCTCGCCGGCCGCGGCCGCGGTCGGCGACGAGACGGCCCCACCGGTGCCCGCCGCACCGCCCTTCGTCAGGCGGCCCTTGCCACTGCCTCCACCGGCACCGGCACCGGCACCGGACGAATCAGCCTTCGTCTGGCCGCCCTTGGCGGCAGCGGGCTTCGCCGAGCCGTTGCCGGCCGCGGCACCGGACCTGGAGCGGGTTCCGGGGGGAGCCTTCGACGGGCGGCTGCCCGGCCGAGGCGCGTCGGTTCCAGCACCCGAGCCGCTTGCCGCCGCGTCCGCTGTGGACTGCGCTGCCCGGGCCCCGAGGCTCTTCGACTTCGCTCCCGCGCGGGCACCGGGGGCCGGCCGGGCGCCGGGCGCCGGGCGGGAAACCGTCGTGCCGTCCGTGGTGGCCGTGCGTGCCCCGGGAACCCGGCCGCCGGCGGCGAGCGGCTGGATCGGCGGCATCTTCCTGATGACGAAGAACTGCTGGCCGAGGCTCCACAGGTTGGTGGTCAGCCAGTACAGCAGGACGGCGATCGGGAACCGGAATCCGAAGATCGCCAGCATGAGCGGCGAACCGTACAGCAGGATCTTCTGGACCATCGCCTGCTGCGGGTCGACCGCGGTGCCGGCACGGTTCATGATCTGCCGCTGGGTCAGGAAGGTCGTCACGCCCATCGTGACGATCAGCACGACCGCGAGGATCTTCGTGTGCATCCCGTTGGCGCCGAGGAAGTCCAGGAAGTCCGGCGACGACGTGAACTTGCTCGACAGCGAAATGCCCCACAGCTTCGCCGTGGCGATCTGTTCGACCTGATCGGCGGACAGCCCGACCCGGGGCCGCCAGACCAGAGAGCCGCCCGGGCCCTCGTTCATCGGCGCCAGGTGCGTGAAGACGTGGAACAGCGAGATGAACAGCGGGATCTGCAGGAGGATGGGCAGACAGCCGAGCAGTGGATTTCCGTGCTCCTTCTGGAGCTTCATGATCTCCAGCTGCATCTGCTGCTTGTCGTGCCCGTACTTCTCCTTGATCTCCTTGATGCGCGGCTGCATCATCTGCATCGTCCGCTGGGACTTCACCTGCTTGACGAACAGCGGGAAGATCAGGATGCGGACGCAGATGACGAGCAGGATGACCGACAGCGCCCAGGCGAAGAAGCTGTCCCTGCCGAAGATCGGCCCGAAGCCCTTGTGGAAGAAGACGATCGCGTTTGCCGCGAGATGGTAAAGCGGATCCAACACCTGTCTGTCTCCTCACACCCGCGTTCCGCGACGGGAACCGACGATCTCGGAACGCGTCCCCCCTAGCGGGGACGCGGTGCGATGCCCGGGCCCGGCAGCGGCCCGGGCGACATCCGCCCGGGCGACATCCGCCCGGCCGACGTCCGTTGCCCGGTCGATGCCCGTCGGGCTCGGGGCCGCAGGACCCCTGCCAGGGCTGCCAGCGCCACCGGACCCAACACCTGGCACCGGGTCGTAGCCGCCAGCCGACAGCGGCTGGCAACGCAACAGCCGACGGAGGGCCAACAAACCACCGACGACGCCACCGTGCCGCCGCAGAGCGGTCAGGGCATAGGCGCTACAGGACGGCTCAAACCGGCAGCAGCCCGCGTTCCGCGCCGACCAGCCGGCGCGGTACAGCCGGACCAGCGCCGTGAGAGCCCACGCGAGAGGCCCACGGACCGCCTGGTCGGAGGTCCGGGCCAGGGTGGGAAATCTCCTGGCGGTGATCGGCGCGGCGAACACAAGGTCGACGAGTGCCATCAGGACCACCAGGATCCCCGCGTACCGGGCCACGCTCATCCGAAGCGCGCCGATCGTGGGGACCGGCCGGAACGAACCGTGCCGAAGGCCGAGTCGAGCGATCGACCCAGATCTGCCGACGTCGCGGTCGCCGCTTCAGGCAACGCTCGAACCAGAACCGCGGTTCCCGGCGGTAGCAGAGGCAGCCGGGACCGGGTCTGTTCGCGAAGACGCCGACGGACACGGTTACGAACCACCGCGTTACCGACACGCCGCCCTACGACAAAGCCCGCCCGGGGTGGACTGTCCACATCGGTGTGCATGCTGTGGACAACGATTGACCCCGCCCGAATACGCCGGCCGGACCGCCCGAGGATGGCGTGGTCCGTCTTCGTACGTACTCGCGAGCCCCGGGGGAGCATGGCTGGACGGCGGCAGGCGCGTTGGTTCCGCCGTCAGGCGGAGAGCTCGTTGCGGCCCTTACGGCGGCGACCGGACAGGATGGCGCGGCCGGCGCGGGTCCGCATCCGGAGCCGGAACCCGTGGGTGCGGGCCCGCCGGCGGTTGTTCGGCTGGAAGGTGCGCTTGCTCACGTGAGGACTCCGGAGACACAGACGGCGGGACACCGGCGTGGATTGCCGGCCATGACTGACGCCTCGGCTACGGGGCGCGGACCTGGGTCGCCGACCGGCCGGACCCCCTGTGCGGAGGGTGCCTTTCGCCAAAACCCAACATCCGGGAAGCCAGGCCCCATGGCACCGAGGTACGTGATGTCACCGAGGTACGTGGGAGCCGACCGTCGCCGTGGTTCTCCCTAGCCTACACACGATGCCACCATCGCCGGGTCCGTCCTGACCGTAGGCCACGGTCCCGTCGCCGCCGGGCAGTCGCGGGGGGATCGCAGGGAGGCCCGAATCCCGCTCCAAGGACCGGGCTGTTAACGTTTGGTGCTCTGTCCGTGCCGCCGTCACCTCCGTCCGCGAACCGCCTGCCCTCCACGAAGCGCACGGAGGCTGTAGGTGGCAGCACCGTCACCACCCGCTCGTCGGCGCAACGCACTCCGTGGCTTCCCGTCTGTCGTCCAGTTTGTGGCCCTGCCGGCGATGCCACGCCCGATGCGGTGTCATGTCCATGCACAGGTTGTGGACGACGATGTGGAGAACTCTTCTCGGAGGATGCTGTGTGCCGCCGGCAGTGGACGCCGCATCGCCGCCAGGGGCGACGCAGACCCGGGTACGGCCGACCCGGGTACGGCCGACCCGGGTACGGCCGACCCGGGCGCGGTCGGCCCGGGGAGCGAACCGACCGCGTCGCTGCCGGGATCCACGCCCGCCGATCACCTCGGCGGGGTCGTCCTGCCGACACTTCCGACGATTACCCACACAGGACGGCTACCAGAGACACCACGGGTCACACTGCCAGTCAGAGTCAGTCAGCGACTTCGGCTACCTACGGTCGTGTCATCCCTCCGAACAGCCACGAAGAACCACGAGGAGCCCCGCAGTGACCGACCTCAGCGCCGATTCCGTCGCAGGTCTGCCGTCCCGGGGAGCCACACCGCCGTCAGATCCCGACCTGTCGGCGGTGTGGGAGCAGGCTGTCGCGGGCGTTGCGGACGGTGCGCTGTCGGCACAGCAGCGGGCGTGGCTGAGACTGACCCGCCCACTCGGCCTGGTGCAGGACACGGCGCTGCTCGCCGCTCCGAACGAGTTCACCAAGGACCTGCTCGACTCGCGGCTGCGGCCGTTCCTGTCCACGGCCCTGTCCAGAGCCTATGGACGCGAGATCCGGGTCGCGGTCACCGTGGAGCACACACCGGACCCCGAGCCGATGACCGGACCACTCATCCGCCCCGCCACCACCGCGGACCTGACCCATCACCTGATGGGCGGGGGGTCCGGCACCGCGCTGGACGAGGGTGCCGACAGCGTCGACGGTGCCCGGGTCGACGGGCCCGCGCCCGGCAGGGTTTCGCCAGGTCTTGGCCGTGATCCGTCCCCGAGGCCGTCCGAGCCGGCCCGGCTCAATCCGCGCTATCTGTTCGAGACCTTCGTCATCGGTGACAGCAACCGGTTTCCTCACGCCGCCGCGGTCGCGGTCGCGGAGGCTCCCGCGAAGGCCTACAACCCGCTGTTCATCTACGGTGACTCCGGGCTCGGCAAGACTCACCTGCTGCATGCGATCGGTCACTACACGGTCAAGCTCTACCCGGAGAGCAGGATCAAATATGTGAGCATGGAGGAGTTCACCAACGACTTCATCGCCTCGATCCGCGACGACCGGCAGCTCGCCTTCCAGCGTCGTTACCGGGATATCGACGTCCTCCTGGTCGACGACATCCAGTTCCTGGAGAACAAGGAGCGGACGCAGGAGGAGTTCTTCCACACCTTCAACGTCCTGCACGACACCGAGAAGCAGATCGTCATCAGCTCCGACCGCTCGCCCAAGCAGCTGGCGGCGCTGGAGGACAGGCTGCGCAGCCGGTTCGAGTGGGGGCTGATCACCGACGTCACCCCGCCCGACCTGGAGACCCGCATCGCGATTCTCTCCAAGAAGGCGGCGACCGAGCGGCTGCCGGTGCCACCGGACGTCCTCGAGTACATCGCGACCCACATCGAGCGGAACATCCGCGAGCTCGAGGGCGCGCTCATCCGGGTCGCGGCGTTCGCCAGTCTGAACAAGTCGCACGTCGACCGCACGCTGGCCGAGATCGTCCTGCGCGATCTCATCCCCGACGCCGCGAACCCCGAGATCACCGCGGCAGCGATCATGAACGCCACCGCCGCGTACTTCGGGATCTCGATGGATGACCTCTGCGGTACTTCACGCAGCCGGGTGCTGGTCACGGCCCGGCAGATCGCGATGTACCTGTGCCGGGAGCTGACCGACCTGTCACTGCCCAAGATCGGCCAGCACTTCGGCGGGCGCGACCACACAACGGTCATGCACGCGGACCGAAAGATCCGCGGTCTGATGGCCGAACGACGCGCCATCTACAACCAGGTCACCGAGCTGACCAACCGGATCCGCGCGCAGGCTCGGCACGCCTGATCCGCTGTCCACCGGCCGCGGTGGAACCGTGTCCGCTCCTGCCCTCGTCGACAGGATCCTGAGGATCTCGATCGTTCCAGAGCCTGCCGACGAAGATCGCGCCGACCAAGATCCCCAGATCCTGATCGGCGCCACCGGCGCCTCGCGGCTCACGGCTCGCGGCTCGCGGCTCGAAGAGTGGAGGATTTTGGTCGTCCCAACGACCAAAATCCTCCGCTCTTGCCCGACAGCAACCGTAGCCCGAGGCTGGGGCTACGCCAGAGGCCCTTGAACGACCGAAATCCCGAATTTCTCACCCTCCGGCTTCTCAAGCTCCAACCGTTGGGGTGGTTCGGTCGGCGGGCGCCTCGCCACCCAGGCGAACCACTCAATGCGCCGGTACTTCGGACAAATCGCAATCGGGAAGCCCCGGGTCACCCTGGATGGATTCTCGGAACCGGTTCACCGGGCCCACGAGGGTCGATTCCTTGAAATGTGACGCCCCCGGTCGGTCGCCGGGTGAACGACTACGGCCAACCCACACGTTCCTTCGCGCATGTCCCTGCCGACATGTTTCTTTGCAGGGCATCCCTGTTCGACCTTCCCTCCGCCAAGGCCGCCCCGGCACGCGGCCAGCTCAGGCCATAGGTGCGGACGTCCCGGCCGGGTCGACCAGCCGGCCGATGTCCGGGTAGCTACCAGCTGTCGAGCGCTGCACGCCCCGGGCATGCGCTGCGACCGAGGCGTCCGGGCAGTGGGCCAGCCGGGTGCTCAGATGCCGCGGCTTGGGATGCGGACGTGGGCGCGCCATCTGCCCCGCCGCCATCTGCCCCGCCGCGCGTCCACCTCCTCGGGTGCCGTCGCCACCTGCCCGGGTGTCATCGTCCGCGCCCGAGGCATCCACTGGTTACCCAAGTGGAAACAACTCACCAATGAAGTGTTAATTCCCTATATCGGGTGAATCTGATCAGAGGCACCTGAACGGGTCCCTCTGCCGTGATGTCGGGTTCGACCCGCAGGCGCCGTGGTCTTCCCAGGCCGACTCCGCATCGATCGGCTCAAGGGACCACTGTGGCCTTTACCCACACCTTGTGGAGAAGGCTGTGGATAAGTAGCAATTCCCGCCTCTGTGCACAGGGCGGGAGCGGACGTCGGGATGTCCATGGGCGCCAGAAGCCTGGGGACAGTGGCCTCCAAACCTGTGGGTAGCCAGTGGATGAACATGTGTACAGACTGTGTGTAGCTGAGGGAAGGCTGTGGAGTCGATCGAGCCCTGGGGATAAGTACCTTGATCATCCACACCTCCACCCCCAGGATGCACACAGGGTCACAGGGGCTCTGAGCTGGGAAAACAGCGGTTTTCCACAGTTTCCACAGCCCCTACTACTACGACGAACCAAATTTCTTCCAGGAGAGATCAAAAGCTCGAAGCAGTAGGGCCTGGGGATGAACGCCCAGAAGCGATCTTGATGTGGTCCCCGACCTTCAGGGCACGCATGCGCACGTACGACGCGGACGAGGTCGTCACGGAAAGTGCCCGGGTCGAACCAGGTAGCGTGTCGGTGCCGAACCGCAGGTCGGATCTGCCCTGACCCTCGACCGCCGAAACCAGCCACCAGCGCCACCGGGCTGCTCGCACCGATCGAGTGCGTGGGTGGTGACGCGTGATGAGGGGATGCGTCCTGGCCGACACCCGTCTTCGGTGCTCGGCCAGGTGTGCCACCCTCGGAACACAGACCGCTCGTCATCCGCCGGTCCGGCTCTGGGATGCTGGATGGGCTCAGGCCCGACACCGTGGTCGTTCGGCACCCGTCTCCGGGTGCGGCGCGATCCGGGCGGCCGGCGCTGGGTGGCTCAACCGGTGATGTCAGGTTCCGCGGCTCGCCGTGGCTACGGCAGGCGTGGAACGACGGGAGGACGTGTCCATGAAGTTCCGCGTGGAACGGGACGAATTCACCGATGCGGTGGCCTGGACGGCGCGAACCCTGCCGAGCCGGGCAACCACCCAGCTGCAGGTGCTTGCCGGCCTGTTGCTCGACGCGACTGGTCCGGCGCTGAAGGTGGCCGCCTTCGACTACGAGGTCGCCGCACAGGGCGAGGTCGACGCCACCGTCACCGAAGAGGGCCGTGGCCTGGTCAACGGCAAGATGCTGGCGGACATCACCCGCTCACTGCCGGCAGCCCCGGTCGACGTCAGCGTGGATGGCACGAGGCTCGTCGTCGTCTGCGGCAACGCACGGTTCGCGCTGCCGATGCTGCCCGTCGACGACTACCCGACCCTGCCCCCGATGCCGGAGATCACCGGCCACATCGAGGGTGCCGCGTTCGGGAGCGCGGTCGCGCAGGTCGCGGTCGCCGCCGGGCGTGACGACACGCTGCCGGTCCTCACCGGCGTTCGGCTCGAGATCGACGGGGACACGCTCACCCTCGCCGCGACCGACCGGTACCGCCTCGCCGTTCGCACGCTCAAGTGGCGGCCCGCGACGCCGGACGCCTCCGGCGTCGCGCTGGTTCCGGCTCGTACCCTGCTCGACACCGCGAAGTCGCTGTCCGGCACCGGCGTCGAGGTGGCGATCGCGCTGGGAACCGGTCCGTCGGGGGAGACCCTGGCCGGCTTCGCGGGTAACACCCGCCAGACCACCACCCGGCTGCTCGAGGGCACGTTCCCGCCGTACCGCAAGCTGCTGCCCGACAGCTCACCGCTGATCGCACAGCTGGAGATCGCGCCGCTGACCGAGGCCGTGAAGCGGGTGGCCCTCGTGGCGCCCCGCACCGCTCCGGTGCAGCTCACGTTCACGCCCGATCACCTCGTCCTCGAGGCGGGCACGGGCGGCGAGGCCCAGGCGTCCGAGACGCTGCCGGTGACCTACGACGGCCCTGAGCTCACGGTCGCGTTCAACCCGACGTACCTGCTGGACGCACTCGGCGCGCTGGAGTCCGACATCGTCCGGATCGGTTTCGCCAGCGACGAGGACCCCGCGCTGGCGGCGAACAAGCCCGCGATCCTCACGGGCAAGGGCGGCGACGACCAGACCGAGATCCCCGACTATCGCTACCTGCTGATGCCCATTCGCCTCAACGGGTGACGTGCATCTAACTCACCTGTCCCTGACTGACTTCCGGTCCTACCCACGGCTCGATCTGGTTCTGGAGCCGGGAGTCACGACGTTCGTTGGTTCGAACGGCCAGGGAAAGACGAATCTGATCGAAGCGATCGGATTCGTCGCCACGCTGGGTAGTCATCGGGTGGCGACGGATGCTCCGCTTGTGCGAGAGGGAACCACGCAGGCGGTCGTCCGGTCACGCATCGTGCGCGGTGACCGAGCGGCGTTGGTGGAGATCCAGATCGTGCCGGGGAAGGCGAACCGGGTGCGGCTGAACCGGGCACCGGTGCCACGGGCTCGCGACGTCGCCGGGCTGCTGGCAACGGTGCTCTTCGCGCCGGAGGACCTGGCCCTGGTGAAGGGCGATCCAGCCGAACGGCGTCGGTTCCTCGACGAGCTGCTTGTCGCCCGCTCGCCGCGCATGGCCGCCGTCCAGGCGGACTACGAACGGGTGCTGAAGCAGCGGTCCGCGCTGCTGCGAACCGCCGGTGCGGCGCGTCGATCCGGCGGCCGGGGCGATCTGAGGACGCTTGACGTCTGGGACGGTCATCTCGCAGACCACGGCGCGGAGCTGCTTGCGGCCCGTCTCGCGCTGGTCGAGGAGCTCAGGCCACGGGTGCGCAGCGCCTACGCGGCGGTCGCCGGCGAGGACTCGCCCACCGACGTCGACTACCGCTCGACGGTCCCATACCGGGCGATACCCGACCGGACGGCAGCCACCGGCCACACCGACTCGGGCATCGAGCTCGCTCCGGGTGCTCCCGACGTGTCGTCCGCGCCGACGGATCAGGCGGTCGGGCCGGCTCCGAGCGCAGGGCAGGCCGAAGGCGCCGAAGGCTCGGACGAGACGCGGCCCGGCGGTCGGCCCAGCCGTTCGGATCTGCGGGCCGAGCTGGCCGAAGCCATCCTGACCGGGCTGGCCGCGGTCCGCTCCCAGGAGATCGAACGCGGGGTCACCCTGGTCGGGCCGCATCGCGACGACCTCCTGCTGTCGGTGAAGGGGCGGCCGGCCCGGGGCTACGCGAGCCATGGCGAGTCCTGGTCGCTGGCGCTGGCGCTGCGGCTGGCCTCCTATGACCTGCTCCGAGCCGACGACCGGGAGCCTGTGCTGCTGCTGGACGACGTGTTCGCCGAGCTGGACGTCCGACGACGGGCCCGGCTCGCCGCCCTCGTCGCGCCGGCCGAGCAGGTTCTGGTGACCGCGGCGGTTGAGGCGGACGTCCCCGCCGAGCTGGCCGGGGTGCGGTTCGAGGTGAGCTCCGGGGAGGTGCGTCGTGTCGGCTGACCAGTTCGGTGCGGCAGGGTCGTCATCGCCGCCGCCTTCACCGGCAGAGCCGCCCGCGGGGCCGGCGCCGGCATCGGGTCCGACCACGGCTTCGGGCGCGGACCCGTCCACCGCGCCGGCTTCGGTGGCGCGGGGCGCCGACCTCGCGCGCGAGATGCTGGCCCGGGCGAAGCGGGACGCCCGCGCGCGTGGCCAGGGTCGCCCGGGCACGTCGTCTGGTCGAGGCGCCGGTAACGGCGTTGGTGCCGATGCGGAGACCGGTGCGGGTGCCGGCGGGCACGACACCGGTCGGCGGGGGCGGGAAAGTTCTGGTGATCCGCCGCCGAGGCCGCGGCTGCCGGGTATCGCAGCACCTGGTCGCGACTGGCGGACGCCGATGGTGGTCGGTTCGTCGATCGCCCGCCTTGTCGCGGAACGTGGCTGGCAGAGCCGGGCCACGGACGCATCGGTGCTGGCCCGGTGGGATGTCCTCGTCGGCCCGGACATCGCCGCACACTGCTCGCCGGTCTCGCTGCGTGACGGCGAGCTGGAACTGGTCGCGGAGTCGACGGCCTGGGCCACCCAGCTGCGGATGCTTTCCAGGCAGATTCTCGGGATCCTTCGCAAGGAGCTGGGACCGCACGTCGTCCGCCGGATCACGGTGCGGGGCCCGGCCGCGCCCTCCTGGAATCACGGCGGTATGTCGACCAGCGGTGGGCGCGGCCCGCGGGATACATACGGATGACACCTCATACCCCGTCCGGTCTCTCTCTGTAATCCCGCGCTGTCTCTGTATCCCGCGCACCCCCGGATGTCCCGTCGATGCGGGCCTCGCCGGCCGCAGTGAGGAGACCTCCTGCCGGCGAACGGATCGCGAGTGACTGTCGCGGTGACCTCGGTGGCCGGTCGCAGATGGACGCAAGACCTCAGGGTGCGTGGAGCCGGTAGGGGGCCACAGCCGACCGGAGTTCGGGGCCCAGCGCACAGCTGAGACGGCACCTTGCGTCCGTTACGACGGGTTGCCGGGTAGACTGAGGAATACTTCCGTCAGAACGAGGGGACCTGCCGCGTGGCCTACGACGCTAGTTCGATCAAGGTTCTCGAGGGTCTCGACGCAGTACGCAAGCGCCCCGGCATGTACATCGGTTCCACCGGGGAGCGGGGCCTGCACCACCTTGTCTACGAGGTTGTGGACAACGCGGTGGATGAGGCCCTCGCCGGCTACTGCGACACGATCACCGTGACCCTGCTGGCCGACGGCGGCGTACGTGTCACCGACAACGGCCGAGGCATTCCGGTCGGCGAGCACCCCGTCAAGAAGATTCCCACCGTGGAACTCGTGCTGACCACCCTGCACGCCGGAGGAAAGTTCGACGGCCAGGCGTACGCCGTCTCCGGCGGCCTGCACGGTGTGGGTGTCAGCGTCGTGAACGCCCTCTCCACCCGGCTCGACGTCGCCGTCGAGACCGACGGCCACTCCTGGTTCCAGCCCTACGTGGCATCCCGCCCCGCGGCGCCGCTGGCGAAGACCGGAACCTCGAAGAAGACCGGCACGACGATCTCGTTCTGGGCCGACCCGACGATCTTCGAGACCACCACGTACAAGTACGAGACGCTTTACCGGCGCCTGCAGGAGATGGCCTTCCTGAACAAGGGCCTGTCCATCACCCTGCGCGACGAGCGGAGCGCGGCCGCCAAGAACCCGGCGCTGGCCGCGAAGGCCGCCGAGGCCGCCGAGGCGGCGGCCGCGGCGGGTGAGGCCGAGACATCCGCGGCCGAGACCGGCTCCGTGGAGGCGAGCAGCGCCCAGACCGCGGCGGTGGAGGAGGTGACCGAGCCGGTCGAGGTCACCTTCAAGTACGACAACGGCCTGGTCGACTTCGTCGGTCACCTCAACGCGACCAAGGACGCCGTCCACCGCAGCGTGATCTCGCTGGAATCCAAGGGCACGGGTATCGAGGCCGAGCTCGCGATGCAGTGGAACTCCGGCTACAACGAGTCGGTCTACACCTTCGCGAACACGATCAACACCCACGAGGGCGGAACCCACGAAGAGGGGTTCCGGGCGGCGCTCACCAGCGCGGTCAACGCCTACGCCAAGGATCAGAACCTCCTGAAGCCGGTCAAGGCCGGCTCCAAGAACACCGACGAGCGGCTCTCCGGCGACGACATCCGGGAGGGCCTCACCGCGATCATCTCGGTGAAGCTCGCGCAGCCCCAGTTCGAGGGCCAGACCAAGACGAAGCTCGGCAACACCGAGGCCAAGAAGTTCGTCCAGGAGATGTGCTACGCGGCGCTCAAGGACTGGTTCGAGGTCAACCGGACCGAGGCCCGCGCCATCGTCAGCAAGGCGCTGGACGCGCAGCGGGCTCGCATCGCCGCGCGGCAGGCCCGCGATCTGACCCGCCGCAAGGGCCTGCTCGGCGGGACCGGCCTGCCCGGCAAGCTCTCGGACTGCCAGTACACCGACCCGGAGCGGTGCGAGCTCTACATCGTCGAGGGTGACTCGGCCGGCGGCTCGGCCAAGGGTGGGCGGGACTCGAAGTTCCAGGCCATCCTGCCGCTGCGCGGCAAGATCCTGAACGTCGAGAAGGCCCGTATCGACCGGGTTCTGAAGAACACCGAGGTCCAGGCGCTCATCCAGGCGCTGGGTACCGGCATCCACGACGACTTCGACATCGCCAAGCTGCGCTACCACAAGATCGTGCTGATGGCGGACGCCGACGTCGACGGCCAGCACATCCGCACCCTGCTGCTCACCCTGCTGTTCCGGTTCATGCGCCCGCTGGTCGAAGCCGGGCACGTCTTCCTGGCACAGCCCCCGCTCTACAAGATCAAGTGGGGTCGTGAGGACTGGGAGTACGCCTACTCCGACCGCGAGCGTGACGGCCTGCTGGAGCGGGGTACCGAGGCTGGGCGCAAGCTGCCCAAGGACGCGATCCAGCGCTTCAAGGGTCTCGGCGAGATGAACGCCACCGAGCTCTGGGACACCACCATGGACCCGGACCGGCGGATCCTGCTCCAGGTGACCCTGGACGACGCCGCCGTCGCCGACGAGCTGTTCTCCGTCCTCATGGGCGAGGACGTCGACGCGCGCCGCAGCTTCATCCAGCGCAACGCGAAGGACGTGCGCTTCCTGGACATCTAGGCCAGTTCGCCGGTGGGGTCCGGGCGCTGGCCGGGCCCGCCGACCCCGTCCGGCGGCTGGTGGCACTGATCCGGCACTGAGCTGGACTCCCGCACCGAGCTGGACCGATCTGAAACCGATCTGATCCCGGCGGATCCGCGAGTGAGCGGCCCGCGGACGCCAGGGGACGGACCGGGCCACTCCCCACGGCCCGGTGCCCGGCCCGCACCCGCCGACTCATCGCTCCCACTGCCTGGAAGGACCCCGTGGTCGACGTCCTACCCCCGCCCCCCGGCGACCGCATCGAACCCATCGGCATCGAAGTCGAGATGCAGCGGTCGTACCTCGACTACGCCATGTCCGTCATCGTCGGCCGTGCCCTGCCGGAGGTGCGTGACGGGCTGAAGCCCGTCCACCGCAGGGTTCTGTACGCCATGTACGACGGTGGTTACCGGCCGGACCGGGGGTACTTCAAGTGCTCCCGCGTCGTCGGTGACGTCATGGGTAACTACCACCCGCACGGTGACTCGGCGATCTACGACACGCTCGTCCGGCTGGCCCAGTCCTGGTCGCTGCGTTACCCGCTGGTCGACGGCAACGGCAACTTCGGTTCGCCGGGCAACGACCCGCCGGCCGCCATGCGGTACACCGAGGCCCGGATGGCCCCGCTGGCCATGGAGATGCTGCGCGACATCGACCAGGAGACGGTCGACTTCGCGCCGAACTACGACGGTCGCTCGCAGGAGCCGCTGGTCCTGCCGAGCCGGTTCCCGAACCTGCTCGTCAACGGCGCCGGCGGCATCGCGGTGGGCATGGCGACGAACATCCCGCCGCACAACCTGGTGGAGGTCTCCAAGGGCGTGCAGTGGGCGCTCGACCACCCGGACGCCACCCCCGAGGAGCTGCTGGAAGCGCTCATCGGCATCATCAAGGGCCCGGACTTCCCGACCTACGGTCTGATCGTCGGCCGCAACGGCATCGAGGACGCCTACCGCACCGGTCGCGGCAGCATCCGGATGCGCGCGGTCGTCAACGTCGAGGAGAACAAGGGCCGTACCCAGCTCGTCGTCACCGAGCTGCCGTACCAGGTCAACCCGGACAACCTCGCCGAGAAGATCGCCGAGCTGGTCCGCGACAACAAGATCACCGGGATCTCGGACGTCCGCGACGAGACGTCCGCGCGCATCGGGCAGCGGCTCGTCATCGACCTCAAGCGCGACGCCGTCGCCAAGGTCGTGCTGAACAACCTCTACAAGCACACCCAGCTGCAGGACACCTTCGGTGTCAACATGCTGGCGATCGTCGATGGTGTGCCCCGCACCCTGCGGCTCGACCAGATCATCTCGTACTACGTCGAGCACCAGATCGAGGTCATCGTCCGGCGGACGCGCTACCAGCTGCGCAAGGCGCGTGAGCGGCTGCACGTCCTCGACGGCCTGCTCATCGCGCTCGACCACCTGGACGAGGTCATCGCCCTCATCCGTAACGCCGAGTCGGCGGACGTCGCCCGCGGCCAGCTCATGGAGCGGTTCTCCCTCTCCGAGATCCAGGCCACCGCGATCCTCGACATGCAGCTGCGCCGCCTCGCCGCCCTGGAGCGCCAGCGGATCATCGACGAGGCCGCGGAGCTGCGGGCGAAGGTCTCCGAGCTCGAGGCCATCCTGGCCTCACCGGCCCGGCAGCGCGAGATCATCGGCCAGGAGCTGGCGGAGATCGTCGAGAAGTACGGCGACGAGCGGCGCACCCGCCTTGTGCCGTTCGAGGGCGACATGTCCGTCGAGGACCTCATCGCCCGCGAGGACGTCGTCGTCACCGTCACCCGCGGCGGCTACGCCAAGCGCACCAAGACCGACCTCTACCGCTCGCAGAAGCGCGGCGGCAAGGGCGTGCAGGGCGCGGCGCTGCGCGAGGACGACATCGTCGAGCACTTCTTCGTCACCACGACCCACCACTGGCTGCTGTTCTTCACGAACAAGGGGCGGGTCTACCGGGCGAAGGCGCACGAGCTGCCCGAGCAGGCCCGCAGCGCCAAGGGGCAGCACGTCGCGAACATCCTCGCGTTCAGCCAGGACGAGCGGATCGCCGAGGTGATGGCGATCCAGGACTACGACGCCGCCCCCTACCTGGTGCTCGCGACCAAGCGGGGCCTGTGCAAGAAGACGGCGCTGACCGACTTCGACTCCAACCGCGCCGGCGGCCTGGTCGCCATCAACCTGCGCGACGACGACGAGCTGATCTCGGCGCGCCTCGTCGCGCCGGGCGACGATCTTCTGCTGGTCAGCCGCAACGCGCAGTCGATCCGGTTCCACGCCGACGACGAGCAGCTCCGCCCGATGGGGCGGGCCACGTCCGGCGTGATCGGCATGCGGTTCGACGACTCGGACGAACTGCTCTCGATGGACGTCGTCGTGCCGGAGACCACCGCGGACCTGCTGGTCGCCACCAGCGGCGGCTACGCGAAGCGGACACCGCTCGCGGAATACCCCGTCCAGGGGCGGGGCGGCAAGGGGGTTCTGACCGCCAAGATCGTATCAACTCGGGGTGGTCTGGTCGGAGCGCTCGTCGTCGCACCGGACGACCAGCTCTACGCCATCACATCCAACGGCGGTGTGTTGCGTACCGTGGCGAAGGATGTCCGTCGGGCACAGCGGCAGACCATGGGCGTACGGCTCATCGACCTGGAGGCCGGTGTGCAGGTCGTCGGTGTGGCGCGCAATGCTGATGCCAACGACAGTGACGGAAGCGGCGAGAATGCGGGGTCGGACGGGCCGGCCACCTGAGTTCGGCGATCCGGCGGCCTGACGGCCACGTCGCGCGTCGTCGGCGCCAGCCAGGACTGCCGACGGGCAGGTCCCACGTGCGACCAGGAGTGGACGGGGAGTATCCGTGAGCGACAGTCAGAGTGACCGGCCAGCCCGGTCGGCCGTCCACCGCGCATCCCCGGGCCGCCAGGAGTCACCCGTGGGCGCCGGCCGGTTGGACGATCCCGACCTGACGCGGCGGCCCGGGGATGCCGCGAGCGCTGCCGCCGCCGACGGCGGCAGCGACGCGCCGAGGCGCTCCTCCCTGCCGGGGACCGGCCGGGGCGAGAGCCGGGCCGACGACGGCCGCCCCGCGGGTGGTGGCCCCTCGGGATCATCGGCGGGCTCGGCAGGCTCGGGCTCGGCAGGCTCGGGCTCGGCCGCCGGCTCGGGAGGCGCGTCCAGTCCCTTCTTCCAGCGGAACGGGCGCGATTCCAGCTCGTCGAACGACCGGGGCAAGGCGCCGGGGGCTGCCCGGAGCGAGGCGCGTTCCGGCGCCGCCGCAGCGGGAGAGCCCACCAAGGAGGGCAACTCGTCCGCCGGTTCCGGCTCCGGTTCTTCGGGATCCGCGTCGGGTTCCGGTACCCCGGCCGTGAGGAAGCCCGGCGGCACCGACCGTGCCACTCCGGCTCCCCGCGGCAGCGACGCCGACCGCGGCGCCGGGGCGCGGACCACCACCGCCAAGACCACAGTCAAGAGCACAGACAAGACCACATCCAAGGCCACGGCCGGGGCCACCACCCGGGACAGCGACCCAGCTGACCCGGGCGCCGGCGACCCCCGCAAGCCCTCCGCGGCCAAGACCCGGACCGGCACCGACACCCGTACCCCCGCCACGGCGGCCGGGCCGAACACCGCCCGAACAGACGGGTCCAGATCCGACACCACCAGAAAGCACGATGCGCAGAGCACCGTCACGACCCCCGCGGCCCGACCCACATCGGCACTGGACGGTCCGCGGGACACCGACACGATCTCCCTGGTGCGCCCCAACCTGCCCAGGCGCGGAACCGGCAGCACGACCGACCGCGGCGGCGACAGCATGAAGAAGACCGACCGCGCCGCCGTCACCGAGCGGATGCCCGCGGAACGCCGACCCACCCCCGAGCCCGTACGGGCCGGTTCAGCGGCCGGCCGGCCCACCCCCGCCGCCGACCGCACCGCGCCCTACGACCGCCCTGGCACGCCGCCAGGCGTACAGCCGCCCCCCGGCCGCCTCGGCCCAGGTGCGCTGTCCACCGAGCCGCTGGGCACCCCTGACGGCCCGATGCCGTCCCGCCCGGGGCCGCTCGGCCCTCCCGGCCCCCAGGCCGGCCCCCGAGGTCCCCAGAGCCCTCCACAGGGCGGCCGCGACCACGGCGGCTACGAGCCGCTACGGAGCGACCGGGCGGAACCAGCCGAACGGCGCCCCCCCGCCAGCGGCCGGCGCGCCCGGCTACGCCTGTCCCGGGTCGAACCGCTGTCGGTGACCAAGCTCTCGTTCGCGTTCTCGCTGTGCGTCTTCCTGATCATGATGGTCGCCGTCGCGGTGCTGTGGTTCGTGCTCAACTCGATCGGCGTCTTCGACAGCGTCACCGACGCCGCCGACACGCTCACCAACGGCACCGACGCCGACGTGTCCAACTGGCTGTCCTTCGGCCGCGCCATGCAGATCAGCCTGCTCGTAGGCGCCATCAACGTGGTGCTGATGACAGCGCTCGCGACCCTCGGCGCCCTCCTCTACAACCTCTGCGCCGAGATGATCGGCGGCCTCGAAGTGACCTTGAGCGACCAGTAGAAGATCTCCCAGAATTCGGATGGCGGCAGCCGTCACGCAGCTGTCGCCATCCTGTACTCTCATCAACAGCCAAGGACCTATAGCTCAGTCGGTTAGAGCGCTTCCCTGATAAGGAAGAGGCCGGTGGTTCAAGTCCACCTAGGTCCACGCGATCGGCTTTGCGTGTTCGCCCCCTGGTTGGGGGCTCCCTGGCTCCCGCGGGATGTTGGTCGGGGGGCCGAGCCCCCCGGGACCCCCCGCGAGGACCCCTTGAAGGTCATGTGGTTCTGGGGCTTCGGGGGGTTTTTTCTGTTGTCGGGGTTGCCTGGTTGATTGGGGTTGCTCCGACCTGGCAGGGGCCGGCAGTGAAGATCGGGGTTGCGGGGAGTTGCGGCCCTTGCGTGGCCGAAGAACCTGGGTCGGCAGAGCCTGCCCGACCGGCGGAGGAAGCCAGCTCCGCCTGGCCCTTCCGGCAGGCCGCCAGGTGAGACGCGTCTGCCTGTCGGGGCCCCGGCGGCCCGCCGCGCGACGAACGCGGCCGGACCTCCCCGCGCCCGGCGGCCCGGTTTAGTGAGTCGCAAGAGTGAAGGATTCTGGTCGCTCGGACGACCGAGATCCTTCTTTCTTGCGGGTTGCCAGGCGTCGCCTGCCCCTTTTACCCCTTTTGAGGATGAGTCGCCGGTGCTGCGGGGCGGGGCGGGGCAGGATCCCCGAAGGGTGGCCGTTCGGGCGAGATCCGGCTGATGCGGGGCTGAGCACGCGGGCGTTCGCCGGGGCCGCCCACGGCGGCGGGGCGGCGGGGCGGTCGGGTGGTTGTGGGGTTTGGTGGTCATCGGGGGCCTGGCGGCACCAGAATCGGCCTGGGCGGACGAATCGGTGCTGGGAGGGCTTGTGCGGCTTGCTGGGGGTGGTGGGGGCGCCCGGAAGTACCAGCGGATCGCCGCCTACGTGGTCTGCGTCCAGGATGAGCGGTTGCTGCTGGTCCGGACGGGTCCGAGCGTGGCCGCGGACGCGGCGCGGTGGACGCTGCCAGGGGGTGGGCTGGAGCACGGTGAGCAGCCGGAAGCAGGCGCCGTTCGGGAGGTCGAGGAGGAGACCGGCTTCGACATCGAGATCACCGGCCTGCTGGGCGTCGATTCCATCCGCGAGTTCTGGGCCGACAGGAACACCGACTTCCACGGGCTGCGGATCGTGTACTCGGGCCAGGTCGTCGGCGGTGAGCTTCGGTCCGAGGTCGGCGGCACCACCGACCTGGCCGCCTGGATCCCGCTGACGGACGTCGTCGGCCTGTACCGGCTCAGTCTTGTGGATATCGCCCTCGGGTTCATCCATACGGGTACCGCCAGTGGGTTGCGGGAGGCTTAGCTCGGTCTGGTCCTTGTGGTCCTGTGGTTGTCCACGGGTCTGTGCACAGGGCTGTGGATAAAGCTGTGGATGATCCTGTGGATAGGCCGCTATGTGGGTGCCAATCGTGGTGAGTGGTGTCTGGAAGCCGACACGAACGCCACGGGTGGATGGGTGCGAGCCGCGAACCGGTGGGCGAAGTGCCGGCCCGCATCCCATGCATGCGCTTTGCCAGTTCTGGTAAGACGAGCAGGCGGCATCGGCTACGGGGCGGGGAGCCGAGCGGGTCATCCCGCTGGTCGCGGACCCCGGATCCCCACCCGGATCCCCCACCTGGGACGAGGAGACGACGACGTGGACGTGGCGTTGCGGCAGGCGGCCGAGGCTGCCAAGGGCTTCATGCCACCCGAGGAAGGACAGGCGCTGCATGCGGCCGCCGCCGAGCTTCCCGGCGGTGGGCTCATCTGCGAGATCGGCACCTACTGCGGCAAGTCCACCCTCTACCTCGCCGCGGCGGCCCGGCTCGTCGGCGCCGTGGTCGTCACCGTCGACCACCACCGTGGCTCGGAGGAGAACCAGGCGGGCTGGGAGTACCACGACACCACGCTCGTCGACGAGCGGAGCGGGCGGATGGACACGCTGCCGACCCTGCGCTCCACGCTGGAGGCCGCCGGCGTCGAGGACGTCGTCACACCCGTCATCGGGCGCTCGGAGATGGTCGGCCGCTGGTGGTCGACGCCGATCGACCTGCTTTTCCTGGACGGCGGGCACACCGAGAAGCAGGCCCAGGCCGACTACGAGGCCTGGGCCCGCCATGTGCGTCCCGGCGGCCGGCTGGTCATCCACGACGTGTTCCCCGACCCGGCGGACGGCGGCCAGGCGCCGTACCACGTGCTGCTCCGCGCAGTCCGGGACGGATTCACCGAAATGTCGCGGACGGGATCCCTGCGGGTACTCCGCCGGCTGTTCTGAGCCGCGTCGGCCCGCCCCTGTCGGCAGGCCCCCGGGTCAGCAGGCCTGGGTCAGGCCCGCGGCGACTCGTCCGCGGGCTGCTGGTGGGGGCTCTGGGAGCCGGGCTCCGGGGAATCGGGGGCCCGGCGGGGTCCGGGCAGGTCGGCGTGCGGTGCGGATGCCCCGTGCGCTGCCGATGCGGGCTGCAGGGCCTCGGGCAGGCCGTCGCCGCGGAAGGCGCGCTCGGTGGGCCCGCCGGCGAGCGTGTCGACGGCGAGGATGACCGCGGCCGCGGTCCAGGTCGACTGCTCCTCCGGCCAGTGGCACTGGGCCACGAACTGCCAGCCGGTCCAGTAGGCGCCGTCCGCGGTGCGCAGATGCTGCATGTTGCGCACCATCCGGGCGGCCTCGTCGGACTCGCCGGCGAGATGCAGCGCGATGGCCAGCTCGCAGGTCTCCGCCCCGGTGACCCACGGCTCGTCGTCGACACAGCGGATGCCGAGGTCGTCCACCACGAAATCGTCCCAGCGGCTGCGCAGCCGGGCTCGCGCCTCCGCGCCGTGCAGCGCGCCGCCGATCACCGGGTAGTACCAGTCCATCGACCAGCGATCCCGGGAGATGAAGTTCTCCGGGTGGTGGCGCAGGGCGTGCCACAGCCGGCCCGCCGCCAGCTCCCAGCCCGGTTGTGGATCGTCGACGAGCGCTGCCAGCCCGAGCCCACAGCGCAGGCTGTGCAGAGTGGACGAACATCCCGTCAGCAGCGCCTCGGGGTAGTCGTTCCCGGCGGCGTCGCGGGCCCACCAGATCTGGCCGGCGGGCGCCTGCATGTCCACGACGAAGTCGAGCGCGGCGCGGGCGACCGGCCACAGCCGGTCGACGAACGCCCGGTCGCCGGTGGCGAGCCAGCGGTGCCAGAGCGCGGTCGCCACGTAGGCGCACTGGTTGTTGTCGGCGAAGTCCTCCGTGATGACACCACCGACGGTCTTGGCCGGCCAGGAGCCGTCCGGGCGCTGCTTGCGGCACAGCCAGTCCCAGGCGGCGTCCGCGGCGTCGACGCGCCCGGCGATCAGCAGTGCCATCGCGCATTCCAGATGATCCCAGGCGTCGGTGTGCCCGCCCGGGAACCACGGGATGGCCCCGTCGGGCTCCTGGGCGGCCGCTATGGCGTCCGCGGTGGCACGTAGCTGGGCGGCGTCGAGGATCGATCCGGTCGGCGAGGCGTCAGAGGATGCGTCAGGCGAGGCGTCACTCGCCGGCACGCGGGCCCCCCACGGTGAGGTGATCACCTGCCGAGCGATCGGACGTCCGGGCCGGTGGTTGAAGTCGTGGTTTGCGCAGGTACAGCACCAGGCTCTTGCCCAGGACCGGGTTGAGCAGCTGTTCCGTCCGGCGGGTGATCGCCGGCTGGCGCATCATGTCCCAGACCAGCAGCCGGTGGTAGAGCTTTGTGGCCCGATGGTTGTCGTCGTGCACACCGACCAGGCACCGCAGCCACCAGTACGGGGCGTGCAGCGCGTGCGCGCGGTGCTGGCCGATCAGGTCCAGGCCACCCGCGCGCAGCTTCGCGACGAGGTCGTCCTGGCGGTAGATGCGGACGTGGCCGCCCTCGACGTTGTGGTAGTCGTCCGACAGGGCCCAGCAGATCCGCTCGGGAAAACGCGCGGGCACGGTGACCGCGGCGAGTCCGCCGGGGCGCAGCACGCGGGCCAGCTCGGCGATCGCGCCGGCGTCCGCGGGGAGGTGCTCCAGCACCTCGGCCGCGATGATCCGGTCGAAGGTGCCGTCCGCGAAGGGCAGCGACAGCGCGTCACCGCGCACCGCCCCCGCCTGCCCGCCCGGGGGCACCTGGTCCTCGGCGGCCATCGCGCCGAACATCGCGTTCACCCCGGCCACCTCGTCGGCCGAGTAGTCGAGGGCGATGACCCGGGCACCGCGGCGCAGCGCCTCGAACGAGTGCCGGCCGGCACCGCAGCCGAGGTCGAGGACGAGGGCCTTCCCCGGGACGGGAAAGCGGTCGAAATCGACGGTCAGCATGCGGCGGATACCTGGTTGTCGTGGCCGGCGGTCGGCCTGGCCTCGCGGAGCACCTTCTCGTACCAGGCGGCGGTGCCGGCCGCGGCGGCCTTCCAGGAGAACAGTTCCTCGACCCGGCGCCGGCCGGCGGCACCCATCCGCGCGCGCAGCTCGGGGTCGTCCTGCAATGTCCTGATCGCGCCCGCGAGCGCGTCGGCGTCGCCCGGGGGCACCAGCAGCGCGGCCTCCCCGCTCGGTCCGGCCACCTCGGGCAGCGCGCCGGCGGTCGTCGCGACCAGCGGCAGCCCGCAGGCCATCTCCTCCACCGCGGGCAGGCTGAAGCCCTCGTAGAGCGAGGGCACCACGGCGACCTCGGCGGTGCGCAGCAGCTCGACCATCTCGGGCTGGGGCACATTGGACCGGAAGGTGACCGCCTCGGTGAGCCCGAGCTCGACGACCCGGCGCTGCGCCGCCCCGCCCTCCCGGACCTTCCCGATGCACACCAGGTGCGCCGGGCGCTCGACCCGCAGCTTCGCCAGCGCCTCGAGCAGCACCATCAGGCCCTTGAGGGGGACGTCCGCGCTGGTGACCACCACGATCCGTCCCGGGACCTGGGTGCTGGCAGCAGCGGCCTGGCCGCCCTGGCCGCCCTGGTCGCCAATGGGTTCGGCCGGGCTCGGGGTGAACACGTCGGACTCGACGCCGAGCGGAACGGTGTGCATCAGATCAAGCGGCACGTTCATGTCGGCGACGATCTCGTGCCGCGAGCTCTCCGACGGCACCACCACACCGTCGAGACCACGGGCTACCCGTCCCTGCATGGGCAGGAACGAGTACCAGCGACGAACACCGAGCCGGGCCCGCCGACCGGTCGTCGCGGCCAGGTGCAGACGGCGGTCGACGGTGATCGGGTGGTGGATCGTGGAGACGACCGGGATCCCGTAGGGGCGCAGCGCCCGGCGCAGCGGAAGCAGGCCGTAGCCCAGCGTCTGGTTGTCGTGGACGATGTCGAAGTCCGGCCGGCCCTGCCCGCGCCGCGGGCGCAGCGCCTCGAACGCCCGGATCGAGAACGCCAGTGGCTCCGAGAACTGCCCGGTGCGCATCATGCCGAACTCGGCCACGTCCGCGAGGGACCTGAACTCCCGGAACCCCGGCCAGCGGAACGGATCGCCGTCGCGGTAGAGGTCGAGGCTCGGCAGTTCGGTGAGTTCCACGCCCGGGTCGAGCACCGGGTAGGGCGGCCCACTCACAACGTGGACCTGGTGACCTAGCGTAACCAGTTCACGCGAGAGGTGCCGTACGTACACTCCCTGGCCACCACAGGTAGGCAGACTTCGGTACGACAACAACGCAATCCGCAACGGTGCGCCCTCCATCGCTCGCGGCCTCCTACGGGTCCCGCGAGCCCGTGGACAGCGCCGTTGCTGGAACACTAGGACATTAGACGCCGATCTTCACGGAATCCGGATACTTTCGGCTGCTTTCGGGCAAATCCGACTACTTAGCGTAGTTGGTGCCACGGCCGGCCCGGACGTCGTTGTCCGTACATTGGGCAGCCGGTTCCTTCGGGCACGAACCATCCGCGACCTGCCAAGTCCCGTCCTGGAGCAGGTCCGGCAACCCAGGCCGCGCCCCCGGCCGGGACCCGGTCCACCTCCCACGTCCTGCGGCTACGCTGTGTGGTTTCCGTTGGGCTGCGGTCAGACGCCTACCCTGGACGGATGGCTCCCGATGATCCGGCCGAGGACTGTCCGCGGCCGCGTCGGGGCCGCCCCCGGGACGCCACGATCGACGATCGGGTCCTGCGGGCCGCCGTCGAGGAGCTGGCCGACCAGGGCGTCGGCGGCTTCAGCGTCAACAGCGTCGCGGCCCGCGCGGGAGTGGCGAAACGCGGCATCTACGCCCGCTGGCCCACCCGCGACGGACTGGTGCTCGCCGCCCTGGGCACGTTGGCCGCCGGTCTCGTGCCACCCCGGACCGGCTCGCTGCGCGCGGACCTGCTCAGACTGGCGCCGCAGGTCGACGCCGTCTTCACCGAGCCGCGGATGTCGATCCTCGCCCGCTGCCTGGCCGAGCTCTCGCGTTATCCCGACCTGTACGCGGCCTTCCGGCGGGAGTCGGTGGACCGGTGCGCGGCAGCCGTCCAGGACGCTTTCCACGACGCCCGGCTGCGCGGCGAGACCCGGCCGGACCTGGACACCGATCTGGCCGCCAGTGCCTTCCTGGGCGTGCTGCTGACCCGGCAGGCGTTCGGGCGGCAGGCTTTCGGCTACGGCAGCCCACCTCCACCCGGCGGCCCACCTCCACCCGGCGGCCCACCTCCACCCGGCGGCCCTGACCCCGGTGGGCCGGACTCCGACGGCCCGGACGCCGCAGGTGGGCCGGACGGCGCAGGTGGGCCGGATGCTGCTTGGTCGGTTACCGCCTTCCACCGCAGGCTCGTCGAGTACTCCCTCGCCGCGGCCCGGGATTCCGCCCCCACCCTGCCCGCGGGTGGGTGACGTGGACGTCCCGGCCAGTGGTCGCGGTCGCGGTCGCGCGGCTGTGGGGGCGCGGCTGTGTGTGTGGCGGGCGGTCAGAGCTGCGAACAGCTGTCCGGCGCGGCCGTGCCGTCGGTGGCGAAACGCGCGTTGATCCAGGCGGAGAGGTCCCGCATGGACGCGTTGACGACCGTGAGGTGGTCGGCCAGCTGGTAGCGGCGGTACTCCACCGGGCCGCCAGCCGCGCACAGCGCGCGGACCACGTTGTCCGTGGTGGGCTGGCGGATCACGGTGTCCAGGTCGCCCTGGAGCACGAGCTTCGGCGGCCCCGGCTTCTCCAACTGCTGCCACTGACGTTCCAGGGCGCCGGCGAACGGCTCCGTGCGCAGTGGATCGCTGGTGAACACGCTGGTGACGGACTCACCGGTGCTCGCCTGCAGAAGGTCGATCGCGCACCGGTTGTGCGCCACGGCGCTCAGCCTCCGGCCGGTGGTGGTGAGCAGGCCCGCCGGGTTGACAGCCGGATCGGCGGCGGTGACACCCAGCACCGCGAGCAGCAGGTAGCCGACGCCCCCCGGCGTCGCCAGCAGCTCACGCAGGGACGTCCGCACATCGGCCAGGGGCGCGGTCGCCGCTACCCCACGTACCCGCAGGTCAGGCGCGTAGGCGGTGGCGAGACCACTGGCGGCGAGCACCGCCTGGCCGCCCTGCGAATACCCCCAGAGGACGACATCACGGCCCACCTGGGCGGCCGTGAGGGAGCGCGCGGCCCGGGCGGCGTCCAGAACTGCCTTCCCCTCGACGTCGGCCACGTAGATCGGGTGCTCACCGGGCCCGCCGAGTCCGGTGTAGTCGGTGATGGCCAGGACGTTCCCATCCCTGGCGAGCTGGAGCGTCCCGCCGACGGTGGACAGCGGCGAGTCCGCTCTCGACGGAGCGCAGCTGTCGTTGATCCCGGTGGTCCCGTGGCCGAACGCGACCAGCTGGCGGCCGGCGGGCGGAACAGGCGTGCCTGCCGCCGGGGCCACCACGAGACCCGTGACGAGCCGGTCCTCCCCGCCCGGACCGGTGGAGTGGTACAGCATCCGCCAGGCCCGCAGGCCGTCCGGCGCGGTCACCGGGGCGGTCGACACCAGCTCACCGGGCTTCCCGGCGGGCAGGTCGGCGAGGTCCTCGGATCCGGTGCGGCCGTTGACGGTGAGGCCCTTCAGGCCGTAGCCGCTCAGCTGGTAGCTGGCGGTGGACGTCGCCGTTCCGGTTGCCGTGGGCTGATTCGTCGTTTTGGACGTCCTCGTCGGCGCGGTGGCCGACGCCACTGTCGGTGCTGTTGGACGCAGGGCCGTGGCGGAGGTCGAGCGCGCGGTGCAGGCCGCGAGTGGCGTGGCCAGAGTGGTGACGCCGAGGGTGAGGCAGAGGAGACGGATCCGGGGTCTCGTCACCCCGAAAGGTTATGGGCGCTTTGCCAGGGTCGGCACCATCTGAGTGTCAGCTGTGTTTCCGCTGTCCAGCGGGGTGGCCCGCTACCCGCCCGCTGCCCGCCCGCCGTGCACCTGCCGTGCACCTGCCGTCCGCCCGGTGTCCCGGTGGGTTTCGGGCCCGGCCCGAGGCCGGAGCGGAGCCGCCCTGTGGACGTGAGACCCTGGATTTACCTACGGCGCTGCCGCGCGCGGTCCGTTCGATCCCCAGGAGGCCCTCGACAGTGACCACGTTCGCGTCGAACACCCTGGCCCTCGGGCCGGACGCAATCAGCGCTGACAGCCTCGCCAAAGCTGGCCTCGTCATGGTCCTGCTGATCGTCTTCGCAGAATCCGGGCTGTTGGTGGGGTTCTTCCTCCCCGGCGACTCCATGCTGTTCACGCTGGGTCTGCTGATCTCGCGGGATGAGGTGTCCACGCCGCTGTGGCTGGCCTGTGCGCTGATCGCCGTCGCCGCCATCGCGGGTGACCAGGTCGGCTATCTCTTCGGCCGAAAGGTCGGGCCGGCACTGTTCCGGCGCCAGGACTCGCGGTTGTTCAAACAGGAGTACGTCGACCAGGCGCAGGAGTTCTTCGAGAAGCACGGCCCCCGGTCGATCGTGCTGGCCAGGTTCGTCCCGATCGTGCGGACGTTCACCCCGGTGATCGCCGGCGTGGGCCGCATGCACTACCGGACCTTCGTGACCTTCAATGTGATCGGCGGGCTGCTCTGGGGCTGTGGCGTCACCGTTCTCGGCTATTACCTCGGGAAGATCGCCTTCGTTCGGGACAACGTCGAGGCGATGCTCATCCTGCTTGTGCTGGTCTCGGTGCTGCCGATCGGCGTGGAGTATCTGCGGGCCCGTCGCAGAAAGGCCGCCGCCGCGGCCACCGGCAGTACCGGGGGCCAGTCCACGGGCGCGGGCGCGAGTGGTGCGCACGATCCGGCCGCGGGCGGTCGGACCTACGCCGACCAGCTTGCGGGCACACCGGCGGGGCCGGGCGAGAGTGAGCAGACGATGCGAATCGAGCGGAACCCGCGGCGTGGAGGTGGCGGCAGGCATTCGGCGCCCCGGAACCGCTGAGCGTCGTCGCGCGGGCTGGTCGCCGGCGAGCTTGCCTCGCTCGGGATCGGCCCACGCAACTGGCCGGGTGACTGTGCTGTACCGAGAGGCCACCCGAGCCGAC
Source organism: Parafrankia irregularis (assembly GCF_001536285.1). Lineage (NCBI taxonomy): Bacteria > Bacillati > Actinomycetota > Actinomycetes > Frankiales > Frankiaceae > Parafrankia > Parafrankia irregularis. The sequence goes on from NZ_FAOZ01000011.1 coordinate 224,022, forward strand.
AGCCGGGCGCGAAGGCCTGAAACGAAAAGGGTTCCGGCGGGCAACCCACTGATACGGGGGGATTCAGTGGGAGACACCCGCCGGAACACAGCTACCGTATCCGCCCGGTCGGCCCTACGTCGCGCCCACAGCCCAATTATCCCCGAAAAGATGATGAACTAGCGCAAGACGGGCATAGTGTGGTTACTTTCCGTATTTGAAAGTCCACATTCTGGTTGCCCTGGGTGACGTTGGGTGGCGATCAGAGGGCGTCCATGCCTCGCTCCCCGGTACGGATCCGGACAAGACCCTCCACCGGCAGGACCCAGATCTTGCCGGCCCCGCTGCTTGCCGACGCCGCCGCCCGCCGGATGACGTTCACCACATCAGGCGCGTCGACATCGGGCACGATCAGCTCAAGCCGGACGTTGCTCACGGATTCGTCATGGAAGACGTTGCCTCGATACGCCTGCGTACGCCAGAGCTCGAGGCCGAAGCCCGTAACCTGACTCAGGGTCATTCCTTGCACCCCGAACGTCGTCAGTGCGGCGCGGACATCATCCACGCGGTGCGGGCGCAGGATCGCCGTCACGAGCTTCAAGACCCGGCTCCACCTCTGGTGGCGTAATGATGTTTCATCGCGGAGAAGCGTAAAGCCCACAGATGACAACGCGGTCTCGCGATTGTCATCCAATCCGGCGGATGCCCGTCAATGCGGGCGTCATCCGATCTCGACGAGAGGACCGACCGATGTCCCTGCTGGACCGGAACACCGCACCGGACCCGCTCGACCTGCTGCCCGCCCTGCCCTCGTTCGCTCTGACCAGCAGCGACATAACGGATGGCAGCCCGCTCGGCCTGGACCAGGTGTACGGGGGTGCGGGCGGCGCCGACCTGTCGCCGCAGCTGTCCTGGAGCGGCTTCCCCGCAGAGACCAAGAGCTTCGCCGTCACCTGCTTCGACCCCGACGCGCCCACCGGCAGCGGTTTCTGGCACTGGGTGCTCGTCGACATCCCGGCGGACGTCACGGAACTGGCCACCGGTGCCGCCAGCGGTGACCTGTCCGGTCTTCCCGTGGGCTCGTACCACGTCCGCAGCGACTGGGGGACGCCGAACTACGGCGGTGCCGCTCCCCCCGAGGGCGACCGCCCGCACCGTTACGTCTTTGTGGTCCATGCCGTCGACGTGCCGAAGCTCGAGATCGACGCGAGCGTGGCTCCGGCCGTCGTCGGCTTCAACCTCACCTTCCACACCCTGGCCCGGGGCGTCCTGCGGGCGACCTACCAGCGCTGAACCTCAGCCGCCCCCACCCCAGGGCGCGACCCCGGCAGTCGCTGCCGGCCACCCCGAACGTGGTGGCCGGACGCCCGTCCTCGCGGGACGGGCTCCCGCGGATGTCACCCCGGTCGCCGGTTACCTGGTCGCCAACGGTCGGCGCCGACCCGTTCGTCGGCGCCGACTTTTCTGTGCCTGTGTCTGGACGGTGATCCGACAGCGTTCGGCGTCGGCGCAGCGGTTTCACGCGCGATACGGTGAGCGGGTAGTGGCAGTCGACCAAGGGGAGTCGGTATGCGCAAGTTCACTCTCATCGCCGTGGCGGCGAGCGCCGGGGCTCTCCTCACCGCCGTCCGCCGCCGCCGCAACAAGGACGAGATCGACCTTTGGCGCGAGGCGACGGCCGCGCAGGGCACCCGCTGACCCATCCGTAGCGGCGAGTGCCGCTTCCTCATCCCGCCGGACACCCTGCCGGGGTGGCGAAGTGGCGCTCGCGGCGAGCGAGGGGGGAGTCTGGTCCCCATGGCCACTCCCAGCGCGCCGCATTCGGACTCGCAGCCGGTGTCCTCGTCTGTTGTCCTCTCGGAGCCGCCACAGCCTCCCGAGTACACGCCGTCCGCGGTGCCGCTCGACCGGCTGCTGGGCTGCGCACGTGCCCATGCGCGGCTACTGGAGCTGCTGGCCCGGGTTGACGACGCCATCGCGCGTCGCCCCTCACTACTTCCCGGCTGGACCGTCGGGCATCTGATCACCCATCTCGCACGAAACGCCGACAGCCACGCCGACATGCTCGACGCGGCGCGCGACGGTTACGTCGAGGATCAGTACCCGGGTGGCCCGGAGCAGCGGAACACCGCGATCGAGGCCGGCGCCGGCCGCCCGGCGCAGCAGCTGGTCGCCGACGTCGCAGATTCGGTGCGGCGCCTCGAACGAGCCTGGGACGACACCCACGTCAACACCTGGCGCGGCGGCCTCGGCCGGACGAGCACCCAGGGCAGCACCAGCCTCGCGGATCTCGTGTTCCTGCGATGGCGTGAGATCGAGGTCCACCTGGTCGATCTGGGCCTCACCGATCTCGGCGGCCCGAGCTGGGGCGACCTGAGCCCGGCCTACATCGAGGCCGAATGGGCCTGGTCCACCCGCCGCCTGGCGGAACGGCTTCCGTCGGACGTCACGCTCCACCTCACACCAGGGGACCGCCCGTCGCTCACCGCCGGGAAGGGCGCCCGGATCGTCCGGGTCGATGTTCCCGCCGGGGCAGCGCTGCGCTGGATGGCCGGCCGGGCCGAAGGCGACCCCGCCTGGCCTACCTTGGCCACCTGGACCTGAGGAACCGGCGGCCAGCCTCGGTCAGGCCTGTTCCGCGGTCCGTCCGCGGCTTCGCCCACCGTGATCCGTCCGTGTCTCGTCGTTTCGTCCTCCCCTGCGCCGCCTGTCTGCCGCCGCGCCGTCACCTGCTCTCCGCACGCGAGGCGAAGATCTGAAGATCCTGGTCGTCCCGGCGACCGGGATCTTCAGATCTGACACGAAAAACTGACGTGAGCTGCGGGTCGGGGCTTGATCGGCTGGTTGTGGCGGGTTGGGTGGGCTGGGTCCGGTCAGGCGGGGTCGAAGCGGATGGTGAGGCCGAGGGCGTTCGCTTCGCGGATCATGCGTCGCATCGCGCGTTGCGGGTTCTTCCTCGTGTGGTAGTCGGCGCCGAGGTCCTTGTGTCCGGTCCTGTCGTGCAGGACATGCCAGATCGCGACGGTGAGCTTGTGCATGACAGCGACCAGGGCCCGCTGCTTCCCCCGGCGGGTGGCGATCCGCCGGTAGAACGCCCCGTAGTAGGAGTTCTTCTGCCTGATCGCGGCC